>NZ_JAPVZM010000019.1:0-36926 GCF_041432335.1 Streptococcus sp. 20925_1_24
ATGAGCTGGCGTTTTTTCTATGCCTACATTTCCAGTCAAATCATTGGAAAATTCTGACCGTTTCAGCTACAATGGAAGAAAAAAGATTGGAGTATCTTATGGTAACTTTTCTCGGAAATCCTGTGAGCTTTACAGGTAAACAACTACAAGTCGGCGACAAGGCGCTTGATTTTTCTCTCACTGCAACAGACCTTTCTAAAAAATCTCTGGCTGATTTTGATGGTAAGAAAAAAGTCTTGAGTGTCGTGCCTTCTATCGATACAGGTATCTGCTCAACTCAAACGCGTCGCTTTAATGAAGAACTGGCTGGACTGGACAACACGGTCGTCTTGACTGTTTCTATGGACCTACCATTTGCCCAAAAACGTTGGTGTGGTGCTGAAGGTATTGAAAATGCCATCATGCTCTCAGACTATTTCGACCATTCCTTTGGACGTGATTATGCTCTCTTAATCAATGAGTGGCACCTATTGGCACGCGCAGTTTTTGTCCTCGATACTGACAATACGATTCGCTACGTTGAATACGTGGACAATATCAACTCTGAACCAAACTTCGAAGCCGCAATTGCAGCCGCTAAAGCCCTATAGAAAAAATCCTCTGTCACAAAGAGTTCCCTACTCTTTGAAACGGAGGTTTTTTGTTTACGAGTAAATATAAGTTCAATCAGATAAAAACAACTGCCTTATACTCTTCGAAAATCTCTTCAAACCACGTCAGCTTTATCTGCAACCTCAAAGCTGTGCTTTGAGCAACCTACGGCTAGCTTCCTAGTTTGCTCTTTGATTTTCATTGAGTATTACTCTACAGATTTCAAGGCTTCAAGCATATCAACCTTTCTCAGATGATAATTGACAAAGAAACCAAGCAAGGTCAAAATGATGCTTACTGCTGCCACTGGGATTACATAGACTTCCCAGCCTACCCGCGGATAAAAGAGAATAGTCGCAGGCGAAATCATTTGAATCAAAAATTGGTGTAAATAGAAACCTGAGAGCAGACCAAGTACAATTCCAACAAGGGACAGCACAATCGTCTCACGGTAAATGTAGAGAGTGACTTCATTATTATGAAAACCGAGAACCTTGATAGTGGAGAGTTCACGGATTCTCTCAGCTACGTTGATATTGGTTAGATTGTAAAGGATAACGATAGCCAACAGAACCGATACGATGACCAAGATGGTCATGGTCTGATTGAGTGAGCTAGCGACGGAGTCAAAGAGTCGAATGGCTGAAGCATTCTGTACGACGCTGGACACCGCAGATTGATTCATAAGCAAGCCTGCCTGTCTTTCGATACTAGTAGCACTGGTATCCCTTAACGAGACCAAATAAGTGTTGGCTTGGGGTAGCTGTCTGTAAATTTGCTCATAGCTAGCCTGACTCATATAAATAAAGTGACCAACGTAGTTCTCAGTAATAGCAGCGACCTTTAGCTTCTTACCTTCAATTTCTAGAGTCTGCCCAACCTTGACACCTGCCAGCTGAGCAAGTTTAGCTGTAATAACGACGCCATCTTTTAATGTCAGCTCCTGCTGATGATTTTGCAGATGAATAAAGGGAGTCAAATCTTCCTTATCTGTCATCATAAGGGTAATGGTTTGAAGACCAGCCTTACCTTTGAAATCCTTGTCTAGCGTTTTTGAATAGATTTTCTGGTAGGCTTTGATGTCCTTCCCTTTCAACACTTCTTCTAGATTTGCCTTGTCCTGATTGGTCGCACTAGGATTTTCAGAGACAATCATCTGATACTGTTGGATTTGTTGAAACTGTCTAGACGGAACTCCTGCTACAGAGGATTGGATTCCCAAACCTGCAAAGAGCAGAGCGACTGAACCTGCCACACCAAAGATCGTCATCAACATACGCTGCTTATAACGGAAGATATTGCGAGCTGTTACCTTATGAGTAAAACTGAGACGACGCCAAATAAAACCGATGCGCTCTAGTAAGATTTTAGCTCCTTTCACAGGTGGTTTAGGCAATAAAAGCTGGGCTGCTTCGTCATGAAGTTCCCTACGAGCTACCAAGTAGGCTGGTAACACACTCGCCAACCAACTCAAGACAAGAGCCAGTAAGCTATAGGTCCAATAGAACTGAATCTGGGTTTCTCCCACTACCATGCCTTTTGTAATGACACTTGAAATCACACCGGCTAGTAAATAATGTCCAAGTATACTACCTAGAGCTGTTCCGACAGTCCCAGCTACTAGACCGTAAAGGAGAAATTTGGCGATAATATCCTTACTGCGATAGCCCAAGGCCTTAAAAATCCCTGCATGAGTTCGCTCTTCATCCACAAAACGAGTCATGGTGGTAAAGGTGACCATGGCTGCTACGGCATAAAGCACCACAGGAAAGATATTGCCCACTGCCCGAATACTGGCTGAAGCATTACTATACATGAGGTAGCCTTGACCGCCAGGCATGGTCTGACGATTATAGACTTGATACTTGGGCTCAGCCAAATCATCCAAGGCTTGCTGATGTTTTTCTAGTTTTTCCTTTTCTTGGGCTAGATTTTGTTCAGCCTGCTTTAGTCTATCCTCTTCTTTACCCAATTCCTGCTTAGCTTGGGTAAGTTGAGCACTAGCCTGCTCTCTCTGAGCTTGAGGAAGCAAGGCTAGTTGACTTTCCTGAGCCTGTATACGAGCTTGAGCAGCTGCTAAACGACGCTGGCCTTCCTGCAGATTAGTCTCAGCCTTATCAAGGGTTTCTTTGCCTTTGTCTAGAGACTCTTGTCCTTCTTTTCTCAAGAGTTGTAGACGTGCCTTGCCATTATCAGATAGAACTTGTTCAAGTTCTTCCTGATGTTGCTTGGATTTCTCTTCATAAGCTGCTGAAAAAGCATTTAATCCTGCTAAATCTTGATATTTCAAACGAGCTATATTGTAGACTTTCTGATCAAACTGACTAGGTAAAATCACCCCATAGGCTGTCAGAGTCCCACTTCCACTTCCTGCGTAGCCCATATCTCGCTGGGAGAGGATTTCAGCTGAATCCACAAAACCAGAAATGGTATAAGTATGGCCTTTTAGAGGGGAATGACCCTCTTCTTTTTCTTTAAAACTAATCTCCTGTCCCACGCTGTATTGGCCTTGCAAATGAGTGGCCAAAGCAATTTCCTTGTCTGACTGAGGAAGTCGTCCCTCTCTTAGCTGAAAGGTTGAAATTCGCTCTGGTTTGGAGTACAGCCGAATGGCATCCTGCCCATTTTCCATAGTCACATCTGTCAAATAGCCAAACTCAACCTCTGCGCCCTCTATCTGTTCTAGTTCTTCTTGATCTGTTTGATCCAAACCATAATTAGACATAACTGCCAAATCCAAGGTTTGAGCAGTTCTTAAATAAGCATTAGCTGTCGCCTCCATGTTGGGGCTAGTCACTTTGAGGCCTACTATGGCTAGAGACCCCAACATCATCAAGGTTAAAATGGATAAAAAACGCCCCTTGGAGCCTGTGAAGGACTGAATTAAATCCTTCCAATAGGTTTTTCGCTTGATCATGCTAGTACTCCAAACTGTCGATATCCTGAGGATGCTGGTTTATCACCACATCCTTGACACTGGCATCGTGCATATGAATCACGCGATCAGCAATGGGCACCAAAGCTCCATTATGAGTCACGATGATCACCGTCGCTCCCTTTTGACGAGACATGTCTTGGAGAATTTTCAAAACCTGCTTACCCGTCTGATAGTCCAAGGCTCCAGTCGGTTCATCACAAAGGAGGATTTTAGGATTTTTGGCTACCGCGCGTGCAATGGAGACTCGCTGTTGCTCCCCTCCAGAAAGCTGGGCTGGAAAGTTATTGAGACGATGAGCCAGACCTACATCTGTCAAGACCTGCTCAGGATTCAAGGCATCTGTCACGATTTCTGAAGCCAACTCCACATTTTCCTTAGCTGTTAGATTGGAAACTAGATTATAAAACTGAAAAACAAATCCGACATCATTGCGGCGGTAATTGGTTCGCTGGTGGGAACTATAGTCTGCAATATTGGCACCATCAATCCAGATTTCCCCCTCATCATTGGTATCCATTCCCCCTAGGAGATTGAGAACTGTTGACTTACCTGCACCAGATGCACCAAGGATAATAACCAATTCACCCTTCTCAATCTCAAAATTCACATCACGATTGGCCACAATCTCCGTGTCCCCAACCTGATACCGCTTGTAACAGTGTTTCATCTCAATATAAGCCATCAGACCCACCCTCTCTCAAACAAATTACTTCCTACTACCATTATAACGCTTTTTCAACTAGTTGGAAACTGCTTACATTCTCAAATCCTTCAAAAAGGCAGTCTCAAACTACTGCCTTCTAACATCTTCTTAAAAATAAAATTGAACCAGATCACCTTCTGCTGTTGCCACCGAAATACAATCTTTCCCCGTGCATTTCGCTTTTATTTTTTCTTTATCCAATTTAATCACACTCTTCTCAATACCTGGATAAGAGACTCGCAAATCTCCCCCACTTCTTGATAAAATGGTCAACTGTAAGAGTTTTTTATCCTCCCACCTCATGCTCACTTCAAAATGTCCACGTGCCATTAAGCCTGAAATGGAACCTCTTGACCATGCATCAGGTAGGGCAGCTAGAGGTACCAGATAAGCTGCATGAGACTGAAGTAACATTTCTGCCATGCCACTGCTAGCACCAAAATTACCATCTATCTGAAAAGGAGGATGGCTACACCAAAGATTTGGCAAGGTCGATGACTTTAACTGCTCTGCTAATAATTTATGGGCTCGATTGCCATCTCCCAAACGCGCCCAGAGATTGATCTTATTAGCCTTGGACCAACCTGTGCCCCCATCTCCACGATCATTGAGACTAGCACGCGCGGCTTCAAGATAGTCTTGTCCCTTATAGCTAAAGAGAGTTCCAGGATAGAGTCCCACTAGATGGGAAGCGTGCCGATGCTGGGCCTCCACTTTTTCATTTTGAAAATGTTGCTCTTCCTCCTCATACCACTCCCTGATTCGACCAGATTGAGTGATTTGAAGAGGATTAAGCAAGTCAAACTTCTCCTTGACCTCAGTCAACAAAGCCTCATCCAGCCCCAATTCTTGAGCAGCCTGAATAAAATCATGGAATAATTGCCAAATCAGAGATTGGTCATAAGTATTGCCAATCGAAATCGGCCCATGTTCTGGAGAATAAGACGGAGAAGACACCCAACGTTGCGCCTGCTGATCCTCATGTAAAAAATCATTCCAAAAACGAACCGTTTCCCTCAACATGGGATAAATTTTCTCCCTGAGATAGTCTTGGTTCCTGTAAAATGTATAGGCTTCATAAACGGTTTGCATCATCCATGCATTGGCAGCTGGTGACCAACCCCAATAGTAATCCCAACCAGGTGCCGTCCAGCCAAAAGGAGTCGCTTGAGTATGAACCAGCCAACCATTCTCCTCACCTTTCTGAGAGACGATTCCTGCATACCTTGCAGCCGCTAGACGACCAAAGACACGCAAATCATCGATATAGTTTATGACCGGAAAAGCCGTCTCTAGAAGATTGGTAACATAGGATGGCCAATAATTCATCTGCAGGTTGATATTCAAGTGATAGTCCGAATTCCAAGGAGGATTGTCGACCGCATTCCAGACTCCCTGTAGGTTAGCTGGTAGAGCATCTGGACAATCTCTGGAAGAACTAATCAATAAATACCGTCCATACTGGAAGAACAACTCCTCCAAAGCCTGTCCCTCTTGTGGCTTATAATTTATTAGTAACTCATCTGTAGTGGATGTGTCAACATCAGCTCCCAAATTCAATTGAACACGCTGAAATAAGGCTTGGTAGTCCTCAATATGCCTTGATTTCAATTGGGCATAGCCCTTTTCTTTAGCTGTGTCCACCAAGTCCTTTACTTGCTGCTCTAAATCTAGTTTATTGCGATAATTACTAGCAGGATTTTGGGCAAAATCTGTCTTAGCCGCCAAGAAGAGATTGGCATAACTGGCTCCTGATATCTGAACCTTATCTGACCAAACTCTAATATCCCCATCTGTTTCCCAAGCTAAACAGCTAGCAAACTGCAGGTCATTGTCCTTAACTCTTCCCTTCATCAAGATATGAGAATCAGTAATATCCAACTTACACTCCTTGTAATCAGACTTCTCCTGCTCATACTTTCCATCAGAAGCCAAATCACGGGTCAAGGATAGTTCTATAGTAAAATCTAGAGTTTCCAACCCTTCCTTAGTAAAGCGCTGAATCAAGAGATCATCTGGAAAACTGGCAAAGGCTTCACGTTCAAATCGCGTTCCCTTATAGGCATAAGAAGTCGTCGCAAGTGCCTTACTAATATTCAACTGTCTCTGATAGTCCGTCACCTGAGACAAAGTCGTGTCTTGATTACTAAACTCAATATGAATATCCCCAAAGGACAGATAGGTCCCATATTGACTGGTTTTTGGTCCAATCAGATGCTTTTCAGCCAGTTCTTTAGCCCGATTGTAATCTCTCTTTTCCAAAGATCGCCGAATCTCAGCTAAAAAGTTATGCTGATCCTGAAGATTTCCACCCTGATAATCTGAACTATCAGGAAGTGGACCACCAGACCAGAGACTTTTTTCATTAAATTGAATCCGTTCAGCCCCAATAAGACCAAAGACTTTAGCTCCTAAAGAACCATTGCCTATCGGTAAGACCTCTTCTTCCCAACCCTTATATGTTCTTGATGCTGGTTGCTTATAGGCCAATACATAATCTTGTTTTTTATTCCTTATCATACTACCATACTAACATAAAAAGCCTAGAAATCAATTCTAGACTTACAATTTTTTATTTTCCAAGGTAGTATTCAGAAACGACGTTCAATTTTTCGTCAAATTCGAATACCAATGGTGGGAAGTTAGGGATTTCCACGTCCATGATTTCGTCATCTGACAAACCTTTGATGTGTTTTACAAGGGCACGGATTGAGTTACCGTGAGCTCCTACGAATACGTTTTTACCATCTTTAAGAGCTGGAGCGATTTTATCTTCCCAGAAAGGAAGGGCACGTTCCAAAGTCACTTTCAAGTTTTCAGCATCTGGGATTACTGAGTCGTCAAGTGAAGCGTAACGACGGTCTGTGTGAGCTGAGTGCTCATCATCACGGTCCATGTTTGGAGGCAATACATCGTATGAACGACGCCAGATGTGAACTTGTTCATCACCAAATTGTTCAGCAGCTTCAGCTTTGTTTTTACCAGTCAAACCACCATAGTGACGTTCGTTCAAACGCCATGATTTTTCAACTGGAACCCACAATTGATCAGAAGCTTCAAGAGCCAAGTTAGTTGTTTTGATCGCACGTTTCAATACTGAAGTGTAAGCTTGGTCAAATTCGATACCAGCCTCTTTGATCAATTTACCAGCGTCAATCGCTTGTTGTGTACCTTTTTCAGACAAATCAACATCAGCCCAACCAGTGAAAAGGTTAGCTTTGTTCCATTCAGACTCACCGTGGCGAGCAAAAACCAATTTTACCATTAGATGGATTCTCCTTTAAATTTTCCGAGGTTTCCCCTCGTTTATCTATTCTATTTTACACAATTTTTCACAAAAAAGCTAGTCAAAACCAAAAAGGAAAGGACTGTTTGCCAATCACATTGTTTTTGGTTGTTTCTATTCTATCTTCATTATTTAATCTTTAAAAAACACCCCAATTTCTAACATTTGGGGTGTAATTTAACCAATTATTCTCAATTACTACAAAAAAATTTCTATCTTACTGTAGTTGAGATGTCAAAGTTTTCAACTGTTTTTGCAAATTGTCTCTAAAGTCTTTCAATTGTTGAGACAATTTTGATTTATCATCTTCCTTGATCTCAGTTGACCCTAGCAAATCATACAATTTTTTCTGCGCATCGAATAATTTTTGAGTTGACTCTTTTAGTTTGGTAAACGACTCATTATTTTCCATAGCTGTGCCTTTGAAACTTTCCTCAGCTTTAGTAAAATAATCATCAAAAATCTTTTTATAAAGATCTATATAATCTGCATAAGTACGCATTGATTCAATCGCATCATCTGTTACAACTGGAGTATCGAAAGTGATTGTTTCTTTTGAGGTATTAGATGTTGCTACTGTCTTCTCATCATTACTTGTTGAAGCGGTCTTTGAACTTTGTGATCCACATGCAACGAGAAGAGAAATAAATAATAGGACTACTCCTAGACCGATAAAATGTTTTGTTCTTTTCATGCTAAAACACCTTTTATTCTTCTGATTTGAATTTCTTCAATGTTGCAAGGAATAGAGATCCTCCAATAATAGCAAGAATCCCCCCAACCCATCCTAAGAATGGAATGAGACTAACTCCACCTGAAACAATCATTAGTACAGACGGAGCTGCACCTACACGATTATCTCCTTTATAGTAAACAATAGCAATGATACCAAGAACAAGATTTGCAATCTTCAAGGCATTCAAGAGTAAGGCAACACCTGAAACAGCCCCTGCAGTAGCTCCTCCATTAAGAGTTGTAGCAGCTGTATTTACCGCTGTTCCCAACAAGACAAAAGGACCAATAAGAAGTAAAATTCCTCCCACAAGACCGACGATACCACTAATTAAAGCAAGTGTTTTTGATTTCATAATAAAATCTCCTTTTTATTTTTTTTCAAATAAAATTGTATCATATTTACTAAAAAAAAAAAGTATTTTCTGATATTATAAAATAAAAATTTGTATAATATGAAATAAAATATAATACTTTTCAGAAATCAAAAGCAATTACACAAATTTATTATTGTAAAAATGTGACACAATTTACCAATCTTATCCGCAATATCAAATTCGTATTTTATCTTACTGCTGTTAGCTTGCTAAGTTTCTCTTTGATTCTTGTTGAGTATAAAAAGTCACACCTCGCAAATTTTCAAAATAAATAAAAACGCATCGTATCAGATGTTCAAAAACGTGATACAATGCGTTTTATAGTCTATAAGATTAGTTGTCTTTTCTTCTCAAATTGAGTTTTCCCTAGACTTTTCAATCTTATTTCGCTTCAAATCCTTCTGCGACTGCGTCTGCAAAGTTTTCTTCTACGATGCTTGCACAGTGGTCACAGATAACTGCGTGGTAGCTGCGTTCTGCTGTTGTTGGGTCGATACGACGGCAACGGTCACATACTTGGCCTGCAGCGCGTTCAACTGTAAAGGCTACATCTTCGAAGCTTACGGCAGCTTCTGGAGCTGGTCCCTCTGCGATGGTCAATTCTGACACGATCAAAAGTTGAGCTACATTGCTGTTTACTGCTTCAAGTAGAGTTTTCACCACTTCATTTGGGTAAACTGTCAAGTGTGCTTCAAGTGATTTACCGATAACTTTTGCATTACGCGCTTCTTCCAAGGCTTTTTGAGCTTGTCCACGGAAGTCCATGAAGGCAGCCCATGTATCCAAGATTTCTTCTTGGTTAGCAAAAGTTTCCGCTTCTGGCAATTCTGATAATTGAACGAAGTCTTCAGCTTCAAACTCAAGATATGACCAGATTTCCTCTGCTGTGTGAGGAAGGATTGGTGTCAAGAGTTTGGTGATTTTCACAAGAATGTCATAGAAGACAGTCTGCATTTGACGGCGTTCCAGTGATTTGGCACCTTCGATGTAAACAACATCTTTAGCAAAATCAAGGTAAAAGGCTGACAAGTCAACGTTGATAAAGTTCACCAAGGCCTTGTAGATTGTCAAAAATTCAAAGTTTGCGTAAGCATCACGAATGGTCTTGACAAGCTGGTTAAATCGAATAGTCATGTACTTATCAACTGAGCGAAGCTCTTCGTATGCTACTGCGTCTTGAGCTGGGTTAAAGTCAGATGTATTGGCAATCAAGAAACGAAGGGTGTTACGGATTTTACGGTAAGTTTCAGAGACTTGGCTCAAGATATCCATAGAGATACGTACGTCGTTGCTTGAGTCAACACTTGTTACCCAGAGACGCAAGATTTCAGCACCAAATTGTTTTTCAACATCACTTGGAGCAATGGTATTTCCAAGAGATTTAGACATCTTCTCACCTTTACCATCAAGGGCAAAACCTTGTGACAAGATTTGTTTGTAAGGTGCTACGCCATGGTTGGCAACAGATGTGATGAGTGAAGAGTTGAACCAACCACGGTATTGGTCAGAACCTTCTAGGTAAAGGTCTGCTGGGTAAGTCAACTCTGGACGGTTTACAACAACTCCATTCCATGATGAACCTGAGTCAAACCAAACGTCCATGATATCTGTTTCTTTTTTGAACTCACCATTTGGTGAACCTGGATGAGTAAATCCTTCTGGCAAGAGGTTCTTAGCATCACGTTCCCACCAAATGCTTGAACCATGTTCCTCAAAGAGTTGAGCCACGTGTTCAATCGTTTCAGCAGTCATGATTGCTGTACCATCTTCAGCGTAGAAGATAGGAAGTGGAACCCCCCAAGCACGTTGACGAGAGATAACCCAGTCGCCACGGTCACGAATCATATTGTAAAGACGGACTTTACCCCATTCTGAGTGGAATTTCACTTTTTCAATTTCGTCCAAGATTTCTTGGCGGAATTTAGAAACTGAGGCAAACCATTGTGGTACTGCACGCCAGATGATTGGTTTCTTAGTACGCCAGTCAAATGGGTATGAGTGAGAGATTTCTTCTTGGGCAAGAAGGAGGTTACCAAGTTTCTCGATAACAGTTGGAACTACCTTTTCATAGAATTGACCTTCAAACTCAGGACCAGCATTCTTCATCATGATACCACGTTCGTCAACAGTGACTGCGACTTCAAGATCATTAGCAATACCAACATTGTAGTCGTCCTCACCAAAACCAGGGGCTGTATGGACAATACCAGTACCAGAGTCAGTTGTAACGTGGTCACCAAGGATAACCAACTCATCTACAGCTGTATCCCATGGGTGTTCTGTTACGATGTGGTTGAGTTCTTGACCACGGTAAGTTGCCAACACTTGAACATCAACCCAGCCAAATTTCTCAGACAAGCTAGTCAACAATTCTGCAGCAACGACAAACTTACGAGCTTCACCAGCAGGTCGAACCAAAACGTAATCAATATCTGCTCCGACAGTCAAACCACGAGAAGCTGTGATGGTAAATGGAGTAGTTGTCCAGACAACAATGTAAGTATCTGTATCTAGAACACCTTTGCCATCTTTTACCTTGTTGGCATAGTAAAGGGAAGTTGAAACCAAATCATGGTATTCAATCTCCGCTTCAGCAAGGGCTGACTCAGATGACCAAGACCAGTAAACTGGTTTTGCACCACGGTAGATATAACCTTTATTAGCCATCTCACCAAAGACACGGATTTGGGCTGCTTCATAGTCAGGAGTCAAGGTCACATATGGATTTTCCCAGTCACCAGAAACCCCCAAACGTTTAAAGTCTTCACGTTGTTTATCTACTTGAGAAAGAGCGTATTCACGGCAAAGTTTCAAGTACTCAACCAAGTCCATTTCTTTACGTTTGACACCTTGTTTTGCCAAAACTTGCTCGATTGGCAGACCATGAGTGTCCCAACCTGGGATAAATGGCGCGTAAAAACCTGACATTGATTTTGAACGAACAATGATATCTTTTGAAATCTTGTTCATTGCGTGTCCAACGTGGATATTTCCATTCGCATATGGAGGGCCATCATGCAAGGTGAAATGAGGTTTTCCTTGGTTCAATTCTTGACGACGTTGATAAAGTTTTGCATCTTCCCATTCCTTTTGCCAAACTGGCTCTTTGGTAGGAAGGCCTGCACGCATTGGGAAAGCTGTTTTCCCAAGATTAAGGGTATCTTTGAGTTTCATGGTATCTCCTTTATAAATAATAACAAATTAAAAACCACGACTTCCAAAAAGGACGAAAATCGTGGTACCACCTTTATTCGGAAAAAGATCTAGTCTTTCTCCCTCTTATCCCGTAACGTGGGGAACGTCAAATCTTACTCCATTCAGACTTGATAGCTTGAGAGGATAATCTTATCATTAGGGAATGCAGGACTCACACCATCTCCTGCTCGCTGGAAATATAAGGATAAGATATTATTCTCACATCATTTCTTATAAAATTGTAACGGATTCTTGCGGTGCTTCAAATCCTGGTGCTGAATCAACAGTTTCTGTAGCTGGTGTTGGACCTGTCGGATGCACTGGAGTTACTTCTGGCTCTTCATACATTGGACCAACTGGATGAGCAGGCCCTTCTTCAATTTGAGGACTCACTACAGGAGTTGGATTTTCCACTTCCTGTTTAGCCTGAGCTTCAAATTCAGCCAATTCTTTATTGGCTGCCTCAATACGAGCCTGTAACTCTGTCATTTCTTCTTGAGAAAATTGACGTGTCATATCAATTGGTTCTTCCTCAATTGGAGCTGGAATCGGTTCTCCAAGTACTTCGCTAACAACTTCTTTAAAGGCTTCATCACTTGTCTGAAGATAAGTAGCTGTTGGACGAAGAATATCTTCCCAATCTGAAGATTCAACAATAGCCAACTGACTTTCAATTGTAGATTTGAGACGTTGGTGGAAGACACGACTCTTGTTCTTCAATTCTTCGGTTTCAACAGCAACTTTCTTAGCATTATCAGCTGCCTGACGAAGAATTTCATTTGCCTTGTATTTTGCTTCTTCCAATAATCGATGTGCATCCTGTTCAGCTTGATGAATAATATTATTTGAACGATCGTGTGCTGTTTGTTTCACTCTCTCAGCTGTATCTTGGGCAATCAATACAGACTGGCTCAACGAATCTTTCATCTCATCAAAGTAAGACAAACGCTCTTCCAAATTTTTAATATGTAAATCCTTATCATGATTAGAACGAACTAAATCTTCATAATCACGAACTACAATATCTAAAAATTCATCTACTTCTTCTGGATCAAAACCTCTAAAACGTGTGCTAAAGGTTTTATCTTTGATTTCTAACGATGTAATTGGCATATTTTTCCTCACTTACTTAATAATAACTGGACGGTTATTTTTTTCTTCTCTTTTTTTGTTTGTCCCTTATCTTGAAGCAACCTCAAGCGCCCAAATTTTCTCACACTAATCAAGTCTCCAACTTGAACAGTATAATCTGATTTGTCTACCACATGATAATTTACTTGGACAAGTTTCTTTTCAATCAACTGGTTTGCTTGATTCCTAGATAGTTTTAAAACATTTGATAAAAGAACATCTAATCTAAAACTAGACACACATAAATCCAGCTCTCGATACTGTTCTAGCTTATCTATTTTCTCGGTGAAAGGACGTTCCTCCAGCGAAACAGGTATACGGCCAATTTTCTTTAATCCATCTTGAAAGAGAAGAAGAAACTGCTGATTAATCATAATCTGCGCCCGTTCTTCATCCACTAGGATATCTCCAAAAAGTTTCCGTTCAATCCCTAATTGATTGATGACTGTCCCTAAAATCTTAGCATGCGTTAAGTGTTCAAATTTATTGGAATACACTATTTCCTGGAGAGATATTTCAAAATCTGAAAACTCTGGCTGGAAATAATCTGGGTATAATAAAACTCGAACATACTCACTCGAGACGAATTCCCCACTACTGCTACAAGCAAGACCATAAGTTTTGGTCAAAATCTTTAATAGTTTCTCCTGATGAGGATTGATAAAAGGAGTTAAAAAAGGAGCATAGCTATCTTCTACCTTCTTTATCCATTCCATTCCCTTATCAAGAAATGGACGATCTTCTATGGAGAAATGCTGGTAAATCCCTTTATTCATCCTATCATCGCCAGAAAACGGACTAGGTTTTCTCCTAAAAATCGAATCAAAACAATCGCAACCCAAACAGATAAATCAAGACCTGCTATCTGTAAAGGCAGGCGTTGCAAAGGAGCAAGCACTGGTTTTACCAATGCTACAATCCAACGACCCAAACTTGATTCGTAGGCGCCTGGAAACCAAGACATGACAGCAAAGGCCACCAAAATCAGGGAGTAAATATCCACTGCATTATAAATCATACGAATTAAAAAAATCATTATCGTACTCTATTTCGTCTCATATCAAAATCAAACTCACCCTGTTGATCTTCATCTGGTAAACGAATATCTTCAACATTTACAATAACATTCACTGGTGTCAACAGGTACATGGTAGAAGCTACCTTTTTCAAATTTCCAGCTAGAACATGGCAAGCTCCATCCAGATAATCTAAACAACGACGAGCTTGCACTTCAGTCATATATTGAAAATCAATCAAAATACTTTCGTTTCCTGCTAATAAATCAACAATTTCTATCGCATCTTCATATTTTCTAGGATAACGAACATCAATTGTTACTTTTTCAGTAGAATGCTGATTTTGCTTTGCTAACTCTTGTTGACGTGCATGCAGTCTAGTAATATTATTTTCTTTTGTACCACTTGTGCTTGGTGTTTGATTCGTTGAGAGAGCCTTTTCCTGTGTAGAATTTACTGGAGTTAAAATGGGCTCATCTCGTTTTTCATTAGGGAGACTTAAATCCTCATCCTCCGTAAAATAATCTATAAATCTATCGAATCTATCTTTTAAAGACATGGTTCTCTCCTACTTAAAAAATGCTGTACCTATGCGAACAAAGGTGGAACCGAATTGAATCGCTTCTTTATAATCACGACTCATTCCCATGCTTAAGTCGGTCATAGGCATATTTGGAATTTGTTTTTCTTGGATTTCTTTTTGTAAATCTTGGGTCGCCTTGAAAATTTCTTTCAACTGCTCACTGCTAGCCTCAAAAGGTGCCATCGTCATTAAACCAACATATTCAATCTTATCTAGTTTGGCTAACTCTGGCAAGACTTCCAGCAGTTCCTCTCTCGAAAAGCCGTGTTTACTTTCTTCTTTAGAAATATTTACTTGAAGGAAACACTTGATGACTCGGTCACTTCTTTTTTGGATTTCCTCTGCTAGCTTTACTGAATCCAATGCATGGAAATAATCAACGTATTGAATGACATCTTTCACCTTACGTCTTTGTAATGTACCAATCAAATGCCAAGTCACATCTCGATCTTTTAAAGCTTGATATTTATCTAGAAACTTATCTACACGATTTTCACCGATATGATGAACCCCTAACGGAAGCAAGGCTTCCGCTGTCGGTACATCTACATACTTGGTAACTGCAATGACAGAGACTGAGCCACTCTCGCGATGAGCACTCAGACTTGCTTCTGTGACTTCTCGAAAAACACGTTCTGTATTTTCTTTTACATTCATTTACTTAACGATTTTTGAAAAATGGAGGTGTATCCAACTCATCTTCATCTTGTGAATTTGGAATTTCAAAACGTTCTACCGGTGACACTACTGAATCAGTCGGACGAACAATTGTCTCGCGACGTAAATCCCAATCACCAAAAGCAGATCCTTGAGCTTGTTCCGAGCGACGTTGATTTTGTTTTGGCAATTCAGCTGTTTCTGCCATATCAAAATGACGATCAAAGCCATGTGAATGAGATGGTTTCACTGTCTCACGGTAGTTGGTAGTCGGTCTAGCTTGTGGAGCCACAACCTTTTCTACACGGTCTTGACGAACACCCGTTGCGACAACTGTTACACGAATTTCATCACGCATACTTTCATCAATTGAAGTACCGAGCCAGATGTTTACTCCTTGTCCCGCTGCCTGGTTCACAATTTGTGAAGCCTCTTCTGCCTCAATCAAGGTTAAGTCGAGACCACCAGTTACGTTAACAATCACATCTTCTGCTCCATCAATTGTTGTTTCAAGAAGTGGAGAGTAAATTGCCTTACGTGCTGCTTCTACCACACGTTCTTCTCCACTACCGATACCAATACCCATAAGAGCATTCCCTTTATTTGCCATAACTGTTTTCACATCGGCAAAGTCAAGGTTAATCAATCCTGGATTGGTAATCAAATCGGTAATTCCTTGAACACCTTGACGAAGAACGTTATCTGCTTCGCTAAGGGCCTCCAAAAGCGGTGTCTTCTTATCAACAATTTCAAGCAAATTGTTGTTTGAAATAATCAATAGAGTATCTACATGCTCACGTAGTTGATTGATTCCTTCTACAGCAAATTGTCCACGTTTGCTTCCTTCAAAACCAAACGGACGTGTTACAACACCAACTGTAAGAGCGCCCAAATCTTTGGCGATACGAGCAATAACAGGAGCAGCTCCAGTTCCAGAGCCTCCTCCCATACCAGCAGTGATGAAGACCATATCTGCGCCACTGATAGCTTCAGTCAGTGTTTCTTCGCTTTCTTCAGCAGCTTTACGACCAACCTCAGGTTGACCTCCTGCACCCAAACCACGAGTCAATTTAGGTCCCAACTGAATAACAGTCTCAGCTTTTGTACTACTCAATGCTTGTACATCTGTGTTTGCTGCGATAAATTCTACGCCTGTAACACCTTCGTCGACCATACGGTTGATGGCATTGCCACCACCTCCACCGACACCAATTACTTTAATCACTGCACCTTGAGCAGCAGCTGTATCAAATGAAAATGTCATAATTTATTTTTCCTCTTTATTCGTCAAACATGCTTCCGATCAAGCCACGGAAACGATCTGCTAATTTCGGTTTATTTTGTGAAGCTTGTTGGAAATCCGCCATTGGTTCTGTAGGCGCCACCGGCTCTACTTCTGGAGCAGGGGCTGGTTGAACAGGCGTTGATTGTACAAACTGAGCTGTTTTCTGAATCATTCCCCCAAAACTAAGCGGTTGTTGGAATAATCCTTCATCACCCTTGACTGCTCGTTGAGCCAAGAGATGTACTTCTGTCAATTGTCCCGCGAATTCTGATAGACTAATCACATGCGCAAAGGCTGGATTACGAATTCCAACTTGGTTTGGAACATAAAGCTTGACACGAACACCAAAAACTTCTTGAGCAAGTTCCACAATACCCGGTAAAATAGCGGTTCCACCAATCAAAACAATGCCACCAGGAAGATCCAATAAATGTCTTCTGTCTAAGTCTTGTTTGATTTGTTCAAAAATATGCTTAATACGTGCAGAAATAATTTCTGACAAGTAATTTTCTGTTACTTCAACAGGTTCTACTTCCCCGATCACTTCGACTTGGAATGTTTCTTTACTTGCGAGAGGAGGATAAGCCTCTCCATAGTTTAATTTCAAACCTTCAGCTAGTTTCTGTGATGTCTTCAAGACTTTAGAAATATCCTTAGTTACATAATCTCCGCCTTCTTGGAGAATATTGGTAAACTGGAGTTCTTGGTTACGGATTGTAGCAACAGTCGTTTGACCTGCCCCCATATCAATCACTGTAGCACCAAATTCACGTTCACCTTCATTCAAAATCGATTGAACCATTGCTAGTGGTGAAATAATAATATTTTCAACCTGAACACCTGCACGTTCAACTGTCTTACGTAGGTTATGTAAAATAGTGCGAGGACCTGTATAAAGTAAACCACGCATTTCAAGGCGAACCCCCATCATACCACGTGGGTCACGAATCCCTTGAAAACCATCCACAATAAATTCCTCAGGAATGAATGTGATAACTTCACGATCAGGTGTCATACTCTTTGTCAAAGCTGATTTGACAACATTCTCGACATCTTGATCCATAATTTCCTTGGTATCAGATGTTACTGGAATCATTCCTTGAGTTGGTTCTACCTGTAAGAGATTAGCTGGTAAACCAACATTCACTGATTTAATTGAGATGCCTGCTTTTTCTTCTGCTTGGGAAATTGCTGATTTGATAGCAGTTGCTGCTGCATCAATATCAACAATAATTCCATCCTTTACACCTTTACTTTTGGCATTACTCACGCCAATTACATTTAATTCACCATTTCTCTGCTCAGCTACAAGCACCTTGACAGAGCTTGTTCCAATATCTAGACCTGTAAAAAAGCCTTCTCTAGCCATTACATCGCATCCTCTCTATCTTCCAAGTTTCTAACTTCGTAATATTCAATAGCTAAACGTAGGCATAGCTATTCACAGAATATTATAACACAAAAAATCTCATCGTGCTCAGTTTTTTCCTAAATTTACCAGCCAATTTTTTAGTTTTTCTGTTCAGAAATTCATTCACTGTAAACTTTGTCAACAATCTGTCTATTGTACAAAAAAGAAAGCTCATTTCTAAGCTTTCTTTGCAATCATTTTTTCTGCTTCTTGTTCTAAAAATAGTTCCAAAATTTTCTTTGTCAACGTAATCGCCGCTGACAAGGCCAGGGAAACGATTAAATAATTGGCTACTAAGCCGTGATCTCCAACCAATGGCGGTTTGGTCAAGAATCCGTAATCTCCACCTGTTACCAAATTGACCACAAAAATTAAGGCATTTAATGCAAAGGTCATGAGAAAAATTCTTTTCACATCTAGCATTCTCGCATCGTACTGTCTCAAGAGATAAACCAGTGAGTTCCCCAAGAGAGCTAAGTGCCCAAAGATAAAGGACAAAATGGCAATATGTGGGAAAGGATAGGGATCTGGCACTGGATAAACAAAGGCAGCTAATGTCCCAAATGTTCCTAGTAATGCAAAATACTGCCTATATTTAGACTGACCAGGAAGCAAGAGCACCACAAACATAGCCATACGGCAATGGTAAAAGGGTAAACTTTCTGACAGTGGCATATGATTGACCCCATACCAACCATAAAGAAGGATTAACTGAACGGCCTGCAAGATTTGGAAAAATCGTTGGTAAACCTTCTTTTCACGATAACGATAGGCTGTATAGAAGGTCAAGGCCAAGAGTGTAAATATACTGACATACCAATAAAGATCAAACTTGGGTGGCTCTGTTGCTTGGGTCGTAAAGAAAATATCCCATAAATTCATCTAGTATTCCTCATGATTCAAAATTTTCCTGCATTTTATTATACCATGCTATTTGTCAAAAATGAATTTAGAAATACGTAAATGTTTGACAAAATCACTTGTCTTCATTTTCTAAACTTTCTACCAACTTGGCTAGGTTCATAGAGTTAGAGCCTTTGAGCAAGATTTGGTCATTAGCTCCTAGACTTTCCTTAACCTGCTTAACTAGGTCTTCAAATTGGTCTTGATCTTCTGTTTTCTTGAAGTAGTAAACGTGGCCGATTGGGAACATTTGACTGGCAAGTTGGGCCAATTCAGCAATATCTTCTCCATAGAAAATAACGGTATCCAGCACATCTGGAGAAAGGCTCAAAATCATCTGGTTATGAAGTTGAACAGACTGGTCACCAAGTTCCTTCATATCCGCCAAGACAGCGATTTTTTTGCCACCTTCATTAGCTGGAATGGCAGAGAAAGTCTCTAAAATCAGCTTCATAGCAGTTGGATTGGCATTGTAAACATCTGATAGGATATCTGCTCCATTGGCTGCTTTCTTCCACTCGGTACGGTTACGCGTCAATTCAAGTTTTTGGAAGGCCTTATGAATTTGTTCCTCAGTCACTCCTTCTTGCAAGGCAACATAGGATGCAATCATAGCATTAGTGGCATTGTACTTACCAGTCACTGGCAAATCAAGGACTTGTTCCAAGAAATTAGCCTTAAATGTCAGACTATCCTTGCGCTCAACCAAGTCTGTGATTTCCAACTCTGCCCCTTGCCCAAAACGAACCACCTTTTTATCAGTTGGCAAGTAGTCCTCTACAATCGAGTCAGCTGGCGCTAAAAGCAAGGAACCAGGTGCCATCCCGTCTGCAATTTGCATTTTTCCTTTAGCAATCTCAGAACGGTCTTTGAAAAAGGCCAAATGGGCTTCTCCAACCAAGGTCACGATGGCTGTTTTTGGACGAGCCAATTCAGACAAGAGATGAATATCGCCCAAGTGATCCTGCCCCATCTCCAAGACCAACTTTTCTGTTCCTTCAGGCATATGGAGAACTGTGTAAGGAAGACCAATCTCATTATTGTAGTTGCCTTGTGTTTTGTAAGTTTTGTAGGTTGTTGATAGCAAGTGCGCTAACATATCCTTGGTCGTTGTTTTACCATTTGAACCCGTAACCGCAAAGACATCAACAGTCGTTTTTTCAAGATAGTAGGCTGCTAGTTGCTGAAAGGCAGTCAGAACATCATCTACTAGAATATAGGGATGATTTGCAACCTCTTTCTCAGACAGGGTTGCTGCTGCACCATTTTCAAAGGCTGTTTCGATAAAGTCATGACCATCACGCGCACCCTTGAGGGGCACAAATAAATCTCCTGTCGCAATTAAGCGACTGTCAAACTCAGCTTTTTCTAACTGGGTGTCCTCAAAGATACTGACATCATTTTTAGCTCCTACAACTTGAGCCACTTCATGGATTGTTAATTTCATTTCTACTCCTTTAAAAAGGGCTGAAGTCCGAGAACTCTAATCACCTTACAGTGATGGTTCTGGCTCCTACCCTCTCTTTCATTTTTATAGCAAATGCGCTTCGCGCTTGTCAAAACTTTCCTTGGCAAGATCCACCAAACGCTCGATTAGTTCTGGGTAGCTGATTCCCATATTGTCCCAAAGTAGTGGATACATGGACCACTGGGTAAAACCTGGCATGGTATTAAGCTCGTTTAGGAAAATCTCTCCCTTATCTGTATAGAAGAAATCGCAACGAGATAGACCGAGGCCTCCAATCGCACGAAAGGCCGTTTCTGCATTTTGACGCATGACAGCTACCACATCATCACTGATTTTAGCTGGGATGTCCATGGTAATCTTGTTGTCAATATACTTGGCATCGTAGTCATAAAAGGCAACATCCTTGACTACTTCTCCTGGAAGGGTGCTTTTAACATCGTAGTTGCCCAAGAGACCAACCTCGATTTCACGGGCATTTACCCCTTGCTCTACCAAGACACGACTGTCATATCGGAAGGCAAGTTCCAAAGCTTGGCGGAGTTCTTCTTGATTTTCAGATTTAGAAATACCGACACTAGAACCCATGTTTGACGGCTTAGTGAAGACTGGATAAGCCAATTTTTCTTCCACTTCAGCGATTTTAGCAGTCACATCATCCCCTTCAACGATAGCCACATAAGGAACTTGGGCAATGCCTGCAGATTCTAAAACACGCTTGGTAGTGATTTTATCCATGGCAAGACTAGATGACAAGATATTACAGCCGACATAAGGCATTTTCAAAACTTCAAGGAATCCTTGAACAGAGCCATCTTCCCCCATCGGACCGTGAAGAACTGGAAAGACAACTGCCCCTTCTTCGTAGATGGCACTTGGTACAACTTTCTTATCCCAATCAATGGTCGCATTGGTCATGAGACGGTCCTCTTGACCTGGAGTCTGACTAAATTCCTGCGTTTTGATAAAGTCACCTGACTGACTGATAAAGAAAGTCTTAACTGTGAAACGGTCGTAATTGACCGCACGCATGACACTTTCCGCTGAAAGGACAGAGACTTCGCGTTCCGCACTCCGTCCACCATATAAAAGAATAATCGTTTGTTTCATATTACTTGTCCTAATTCTACTAGAATACTCGCTCTTTAGTATATCATATTTGCTTGGTTTTTTAAAACTTGAACCTGATCCTACTCATCACACTATACAAAAAGAGGCCGATATGAACGATTTTCAGCCTCCTTGATTTTTTTATAAATGAATGGAGTTCGTAAATTTGTCCACACTTACAACTCTGTTCGATTTTCAATAGCCCGTAAGAGGGTCACTTCGTCCGCATACTCGATATCTGCTCCCACAGCAAGGCCTCGTGCCAGGCGCGTAACCTTGATCCCAGCTGGCTTGAGTAAACGGGAAAGATACATGGAAGTCGCTTCCCCATCTGCTGTGGCATTGGTTGCTACGATTACTTCTGAAACCTCACTATCCATAAGACGAGTCATGAGACTCTTGAGATTGATATCGTCCGGACTGATACCATTCATAGGGGAAATGAGGCCATGCAGGACATGATAGAGTCCATGGTATTCTTGGATATTCTCCATAGCCGCCACATCACGACTATCCTCTAGCACCAAAATCGTTGTCTGGTCACGAGTCGGATCGGTACAGATAGAACAAGGATCGTCGTCTGTCAAACGACCGCAGATGGAACAATAGGTCAACTCTCTCTTAGCAGAAAGGAGATTTTTTGCAAATTCATTGACATCATCATCAGACATCCCAATCGTATAAAAAGCCAGACGCGTAGCCGTCTTAATCCCGATACCTGGTAACTTAGAATAACTGTCAATCAGCTTGGCAATGGGTGTTGGATAAAGCATAAATTCCTTTCTAGTTCATTGGATGGTATTTTTGATACAGATTGATAATGTCACGCGCAATGGAAGGTCCTACACCATTTGTTAGATTGGTATTATGAGGAAAGACTACTGCCACAGCAATTTGGGGATTATCAGATGGGGCATAGGCCACCGCATTGGTATTGGTTGCTTGCTGACCATCCGCCACATAGCTTTCGGCTGTCCCCGTTTTTCCGCTAATGGATACCAAGGCACCATTTGAAAAGGCACGGCCAGTTGTCAACCCACTAGTTCCATGGGCAACCTGATAAAAACCTTGGTGCAAGATGCTCATATCGGAGTCGGATATATTGACCTTATTCATCTCTGTCGGTTGCAGTTGCTGAATCAAGTCACCCAGTCCTCCCTTATCATTATTGCCATAAATACCTTCAACAATACGAGGAGCCACACGAACACCATCATTTGCAATAGTTGCTACATACTGAGCCAATTGCATTGGGGTATAGTTATCAAACTGCCCAAAGGAATTGGTAATGAAATTGGCAAAGTTATACTCTTTAGGAATAAATCCAGTAGATTCATCTGGTAGGTCAATCCCGGTCGCAGACCCCAAGCCATATTCGCCAAAGGTTGAACGCAATTTACCCATAGCAGACTCTAGATTGCTGGTGCCGACAAACATATTTGGTTGATAGGTTTGCCCCATAAGACCTAAGGCTGTTTGGACCATATAAGTATTGGATGAATACTCTAGAGCCTGAACTGCCGTAATCGGCATTGGCCCAGAAAAGGCAGTATACCAAGAATTAATTGGAGCTGAACCTTGGAAGACAATGGACTGGTCTGTCAAGGTCTGATTTCCTGACAAGACTCCATTTTCCCAACCTGAGCTGATGGTCGCCGCCTTGACAACCGAACCTGGAACAAAGACATTGGTTACCGTTCCCAAGGAATCAGGCGTCAACTCTCCCGTTTTCAAGTCCTGTTTAATTCCTGACATAGACAAAACAGCACCTGTTTTTGGGTTAAGGGCGACTGCATAGACACCTTCAGAATACTTGGCTCCACCATTCCCCAACTCTGAATTGAAATAACTTTTCAGCAAGGCATCCACGCTATCTTGGAAGGCCAAATCAATGGTCAGTTTAATATTATTCCCTTTGGTACCATCTTCGATATTTTCGACACTTTCCATGTTTCCGTACTTATCTAGATGAATTTCCTTCACCGAGCGTTTACCTTGCAAGGTTTCCTCGTATTGCTTTTCTAGGTAAGAGGTCCCAACACGGTCATTTAGAGAGTAACCTTTTTTAAGATAAGCATCTGCTTCTTCCGCTGGGAGACCAGCTTTTTCACTGGATACACTACCTACTATAGAAGAAAGGGAAGTCTCTAGAACTTTTCGATCCCAAGAAGTTGAAATACTGACACCAGGTAATTGTTTCGAAGCAGAGGCAATCAGAGCTATCTGGGTATCTGTCAGAGCATCTGTCACAATGGTTCCTGTCGCAAAGTTGCCAACGGCATTTAACTGACTAAAAAGATAGATTTCTTTCTTTTCATCCTCTGTATAGTTTAGTTGACTCGTTTGGACACTATCGACCGCATTGTTATACAGTTCTGATTCGGATAGGCGATTGCCATCTGAATCCAAGCGTTTCTCACTTGGGAGAGCCTCCACTGTTTTTTTATAGATTTCAGGATCAGCCAAATAGTAATCTGCCAACTGGCGTTCTGTCAAATTTGGCGAAGTGATGCTCACATATCCCAGTAACTGACTAGCAATTTCTTTTAGATCTTTAGCCGTCATTTTATTACTACGCGTAAAGGAAACAACCTGCTTTAACGTATTTTCTACCAAAGGTTTTCCACTAGCATCATAGATTTCCCCACGGGCAGAACTGGTTGTGACCTTGGTCTGACTAGCTGAGGCTAGCTTTTTTTCGTAAAAATCCTTGTTCAAAACCTGCATATACAACAAACGACCAATAATGGTCATAAAGAGTAAAATGACGATTGAAAACAACAAATTAAGCCGAATCGGAATCGAATGGCTGTTAAATTTTCTCATACAAATCAGTCTCATTTCTATTTAAAATCTTACTCTTCATTGTACCACAATTTGAGCAGAAAATTATGGAAAAGAAAGAAGCTTTTTTCGTTTTTACGGCAAGATACGTTTTTATTTATTCATCCCTATATTATATGTTATAATGAATGTAAAAGTTCAATAATCTAGTCTTTTTCCAACACGACTCATTTAAAGGAGCCTTCCCTATGGACAAACCAGATATCGCAACTGTCATTGATTCACATTTTGAAGAAATGACAGACCTAGAGCAAGAAATCGCTCGCTATTTTTTGCAAGCTGAAACGATTACAGATGATTTATCTTCTCAACAAGTCACTCAAAAATTACATATCTCTCAGGCTGCACTAACTCGCTTTGCTAAAAAGTGTGGCTTTACTGGCTACCGAGAATTCATTTTCCAATACCAACACCAAGCAGAGAAACAAGACACCTATTCTCACAAACACAGTCCACTGACCAAACGTGTCCTCAGAAGCTATAGCAATATGAGGGAACAAACACAAGACTTGATTGACGAAATCCAACTAGAACGAATCGCCCAACTAATCGAAGATGCTGAGCGTGTCTACTTCTTCGGAACAGGCAGTTCTGGCCTTGTCGCCCGTGAAATGAAATTGCGCTTCATGCGTCTGGGTGTGGTCTGCGAGGCCTTGACTGACCAAGACGGCTTTGCCTGGACAACCAGTATTATGGATGAAAATTGTCTCGTACTTGGTTTCTCACTTTCTGGCACAACACCTTCTATTTTAGATAGTCTATTAGATGCCAAGGAGATGGGGGCAAAGACTGTACTCTTTTCAAGTGTTCCCAGTAAAGATATCCAGACCTATACAGAGACTGTTCTTGTAGCTACCCACAGCCAGCCTTCCTATATCCAACGAATATCCGCTCAACTTCCTATGCTCTTCTTTATCGATTTGATTTATGCCTACTTTTTGGAGATTAATCGCGAAAGCAAGGAAAAAATCTTTAATAGCTACTGGGAAAATAAAAAACTCAACGGCTATCGTAGACAAAAACGCGTCAGAAAATCCTAGTTTGGCTCAGCCAAACTAGGATTTTTATTCATCACCAAACATACCTCTTCAAGATTATGAATTAGTCATATCTTGACTTAGTCTTGAATAATTTCATGTAATCACTTTTTGAAGGGAGTAAATAAGCAAGTCTGACGGTATCCTCAACAATTGTATATAATACGATGTAATCCTTACTCAAGGTCAATCCTCGCGTTTGGTAGTGAGGGTCTAATTTCTTACCAAATTTTTCATCGGCATCAAATCCAGCTTGGGGGAAAATTTCTAGCCGATTAATATCTTTTCTAATATTGGCTACTTTTCGTCTAGCAACCTCTACAGAACCGATTTCCTCCGCTATATACTGATATATTTTATCCAGACTATCAATCACTCTAGGAGAATACAAAAGCCTATATTTTTTTATAATCCATAGCGTGTCACGACATCCTCATCTGTCAAGTAATTTCCATCCTCAATCTTGGCATAACTTTCTTGAACTTCTGCTTGTAATTGTCTAAACAAATACTCCTTCTCTAATTCCTCTTCACTCAGTAAATCTACTTCATTTGTTACGGCAACATTCTTTAAAAATAATCTAAGTGCCGATGAAAGAGAGAGATTTTTTTCTTTTAACACTTCCATGGCATCATTTACTAATTCTCTATTAGCTTGGAAGGTCACAATTTTATTTGAATTTGCTATAGACATTTTATATAACTCCTTTATACATTTTATTTATTATCTCACGATTATAAAGAAAGTCAAGGGAATTTGATTAGAAAATCAAATTCAAACCACGTCAGCTTCGCCTTGCCGTACTCAAGTACTGCCTACGGCTAGCTTCCTAGTTTGCTCTTTGATTTTCATTGAGTATAAAATGATAGTAAGCTCCCAACATACCTGCTGTATTTTGATGATGGGCAAATTCTAATCGTGTTTTTTCAGCTAGGCTTGGTACCAAGACCGCCTTCAAGGCTGTGCGGATTTTTGGTTTAAGGATAGCCTCTTGCCCCATGATTCCACCGCCGAGAATAACCACTTCTGGATTGGCAACATAGCAAATATTAGCCAGACCTTTCCCAAGGTAATCTACCATCCGATCAATACCAGCCATACAAATCTTGTTGCCTTCAGTGGCTTCCTTAAAGATACGTCGGCCGTTCCACTGGTCAACTGGATCTCCATGAGCTGCTGCTACATACTCCACTAAAGCTGTTGTAGAAGCCAAATCTTGGAAAGCTCCATCCTGCATATGCATATAACCGACTTCGCAGGCTGAATTGCTAAATCCATGGAAGACTTTCCCATCCATAATCAAACAACCACCGATACCTGTTCCAATAGTCAAGCAAAGAGTGACACTCGCTCCTTTACCTGAACCAGATACTGCCTCAGCCAGACCTGCACAGTTGACGTCATTTTCAATCTCACAAGGAACGTTAAAGCTAGTCTCGATTTCCTTTTTGAACTGGGTTCCTGCATAATTTGGAATCTGAGGCCCAGCATAGAAAATCTCACCCTTATCTGGATCCACCATTCCTGCAGAAGAAATGGCAACACCTGCTACTGGGGCTTTTTCTAAATAGCTGGCTACGATATCTTTGGTTTTTTGTAAGATATGAGGTCCACCCTTATGCGCCTCAGTTGGCATTTCATGCGATTCAACAAATTGGCCTTCTTGGTCGATCAAACCATATTTGATGTTGGTTCCACCGATATCAATTGCAACGTAGTGTGTCATAAATACCTCCTTATGGATTAGAGGAAGCGCTCCTTGGTTTCACGAATCAAGGCTGCAGCTGCTTCTACAACTGGACGATCTTCTTCAGTCACTGGTGTCAATGGTGAACGAACAGAACCAATATTCAAGCCTTCATTGATCTTCAAGACTTCTTTAATCACTCCATACATATTTCCATGTGCAGCAGTCAATTTGCCAATGATTGCATTGATAGCATACTGCAATTCACGCGCTGTTTCCAAATCTTTGTCAGCAATCAACTGATTGAGTTTCAAGAAGAGTTCTGGCATAGCACCATAAGTACCACCGATACCAGCTTTAGCACCCATGAGGCGTCCTCCTAGGAACTGCTCATCTGGACCATTAAAGACGATATGATCTTCTCCACCAAGGCTAACAAAAGTTTGGATATCTTGAACTGGCATAGAAGAGTTCTTAACACCGATAACACGAGGATTTTTCAACATTTCTGTGTAAAGGCTTGGCGTCAAAGCAACCCCTGCCAATTGAGGAATGTTGTAAATCACGTAGTCTGTATTTGGAGCCGCAGAACTGATATCATTCCAGTATTTGGCAACTGAGTATTCTGGCAAGCGGAAGTAAATCGGTGGAATTGTTGCAATGGCATCTACACCCAAGCTTTCTGCGTGGCGAGCAAGTTCCATACTATCTTTAGTATTATTGCAAGCAACGTGGGCAATAATGGTCAATTTACCTTTGGCAACTGCCATCACTTCTTCCAAAATCAACTTGCGGTCTTCAACGCTTTGGTAGATACATTCACCAGAAGAACCATTGACATAAAGACCTTGAACACCTTTATCAATGAAGTATTGCACCAAGGCACGCGTACGTTCTGGGCTTACTTCTCCTTGTTCATCGTAACATGCGTAGAAGGCTGGAATGACACCTTCGTATTTTTTTAAATCTGACATAGATTTTCTCCTAACTTATTTCCGAAATGAGGGGAGAAAATAAATTTTTCATCCCCTTTACCATTATGTTTATTTTACAATTTCTGACAATTTTACTTTGCGATCTTCAAACATAGATTGGGTACAAGCATCTGCAGTAGCAATTGCTTCTAGAGCTGCTTCACCTGTCAATAGTTTTGCAAATTCTTCTGAGACTGGAGCTCCTTGCATAATCTCATGTAAATAGCGCATTTCTTTGTCAATGACAGATGATAACCATAATGGAGTACGTTTACCTGGTTTACCATAAGCAATTGCTCCGTCCATCTCTGTACTATGATAGATACGAGTACGATCATCATCTTCTTCTTGCGATTCATGAATCAAGAAATAGCTTTCTTGCCCATCTAGCTTAAGAGTTCCTTTACAGTTGAATAAGTCTAGGCGGATAGCGCCTTTCGTTCCTTGGATTAAGACATAATGTTCACCCCAACGATAAGCTGAACCCCATTCTAACAAGGCAAAACGCTTATTAGAAAATTCCATATTGACAAAAATCATATCATCTTCATCACCGAAATTTTCACCTTCATGGGCTACATTTCCACCTGTCATGGTTACAGTTTCAGGCATGCCACCCATAAGGAATTGAACACAATCCAACTCATGGATGTGGTGATACAAGTGACCACCTGATTTTTCACGAATTTTTTTCCATGATACTGACGGTTGTTGTTCTTCCCAACCATTACGAGCTGTGTGACAATATAGAACGTCTCCGATGACTCCTTGATTAATGAGTTCTTTTGCATGATGGACACCATTGAAGAAGTTCATAATATGTCCTGCCATAAAGGTTACATTGTTTTCTTTACATGCATCTACCATCTCGCGACAATCTTGATAAGAAAGCGCAATTGGTTTTTCACAGAAAACATTTTTACCATGTTGTGCGGCCTTGATAACTGGTTCTTTATGAAGATTATTTGGAGTTGCGACAATAACACAATCTACTTCATCGCTAGAAACCAACTCATCTAGGGAACTTGCTACTTTTGCTCCCAACTCTTCTGCAATCGCCTCTGCATTATCTGGGTCATAGAGAAGAGTAATCTCTGCTCCATCATTCTTTTGCATATAACGAGCCAACTCAGCTCCAAAATATCCTGTTCCAACAACACCGTATTTAACCATGTTTTTTCTCCTTTATTTTGTTAAATCATTAATTTCCAAATCTATGTACTGAACTACATTACTTAAATGCAATTCATTTCTCGACCATGAATCATATTTTTCAAATAATACACCTATGTGATGATTTGGCAATTCTGTAATCGCAGAATATGCATAACCATACGAAGGCAAATCAATGTCATAGTGGTACTTCCAATCAATACTATCATCTTCTTTATTGACTAAACCGACAACTAATTGGCCTCCCTTACGGCCATTTTTAGAATTTGGTGTACTCAAAATGACTGCTTCTTTTCCATCAATTAATTGAGAGTATTTAATTGCAGATACTTGTGTACCATATGAAGTTTGTTGAATTCCATCGATATACGAAACTTCTGACCATGTTTCTCCAGAATCTCTACTAGTCATATAGGCAATCTTACCTGTAGTAGTTCTAAAGAATGTTCTAATCACACCATCTCTCATTTCAACCATTTGCGCTTCTGCTGTCGCATTCTTAAACGGAATTGAAGCTGAGGATTTCTTCCATGTTTGACCACTATCATCAGAAATGAGATAAGTTAGTTCGCCACTGGTATATGTTGCAAAAATTAATCTGTTACTTGATTTTAATGCTAAACCTTGTCCGGGACATAAGTAAGTTCCATTATGTTTTTCACCTAAGAACGGAGGCAATAACTTAAATTGTTCCCAACTCTCTCCTCTATTCTGACTAGTTGTCATTGCTATATAATTAGTAGGAGTCACTTTAAATAACGAATCTTTGTAGAAAACATTCATAGGAACCTGTTTTCCATTATGCCTTTCTCTTAGAGAGCCACTATCAAAATCAACCGAATATTGTTCGACTGTTAAAGACTTTCCTCCCTCCAAAACTTCATACTTATCATTTACAGTATAATTTGTAGGTTTATTTGTTGTTTCATCGTAAACGACACCATTTTCTCTAACTGTATAACGGAAATCGTTATCTCCATTCTTCTTTAGTTTTAAATAATAATGACCGTTTATTTCTTTAAAACCTGAATCAGCTTTATTTGCATTATTATTTCCGATACCAGCAGGCATAACATCAGCTAATAATATCGTTTTCCCAGATTTTTTATCTTCAACAATGGATGAATCTATAAATGAAGCACTTCCACTAATTTGACTATTCTTTAATTTATTATCTCGTGGCCAGTAAACTAACTGCTCCTCATAGTCATTAAACTTCATAGCAAAAGTTGGCTCACTCCACGTTTTCCCATTATCATCACTATAAGAAGTCGCGATATTAATCTTACTTTTAGAATCATGAGTCCCACCATAACGTGCATCAATACTTGATAGAACTCTTCCACTACTTAATGTATATAATGTCGGTATTCTAAAATAGTTTGCTTGAGTAGAATCTCCTGATTGGAAAATTAACTGAAATGGATTTGACAAGGGAATAGTTGAAACTTCCTGATCACTAATTGCTTTATTAAATAGACTGATTTCATCAATACTTCCTCTTGCAAGATAATGATCCTTGCCTTCACGATTAACAGCTCCTAGTGTTGCCTTATCTATACCATTTATATTTGAAATCGGCAAAAATGTATCAACTGTTTCAGAGAACACTTCTATACCATTAACATACATTGTGTATGTCTTATCTTTAGAATCAGATACAAATACGAGTGTATTTTCAACTGCCTGTCCTTTATGCTTTCCCCATAATGAAGCTGGTCTAGAAAATAAATAATTTATTCCCTTTTGGGCGTCTCTTATTTCTACACCTATCTCACCAGAATCTCTCATGAAAATTGAAAAGTAATTATTTTTAAAGCCTGCTTTACTATTAGATAGACCAAACAAAGCTTGAAGCGAGTTTGGTTTATCTGCTTTAAATTTCATTACTACTGTCTGACTCTCTCCAGATAATTTATCTAATAACAAAGGGCTGATATCTATACTCTTATTGTTTAGTTGATATGAACCTCCTTGAAAAATAGGAGATATAGACAGTTGGCCATAGTTTAATTCATTCGCATGAATCAAAGTGGGTACTCCCATTAAAAGACTAATTCCTACAACAGAAATTCCTAGTTTTGAATAAAGACCTCTCTTATTCATTTTTTCCTTCTTTCGTTTACTTCACAGATCCTTCTGATAATCCACTTGCAATCTTATTTTGGATAATAGAGAAGAAAATAATTGATGGAAGAACCACAATAACAGATGCTGCCATCATATCTCCCCAGTCTAAAATTTCTGAACCGTTAAGAGATCGAAGAGCTACTGCTACTGTCATCTTTCCTGTATTGTTAATCAAAATCAAAGCATATAAGAATTCATTCCAAGCATTGATAAATGTATAAATAGCTGTTGCTACAATACCTGGTGCTACAATAGGTAGCACAACTTTATAAAATGTAACAAATTTATTTGCACCATCAATTCTAGCTGCTTCTTCAATTCCAATTGGAACTGTTTGGAAAAATCCAACTAAGAGCCAAACTGCATATGGAACACTAAAAGATAGATAAACCATCATCAAGCCAAATAAACTATTTGTTAATCCAACTTTAGCAATGGCAATTGAATAGGGAATTGCTAACAAAATTGGTGGGAAAATGTAGGTAATGACAAGTAATCTCGACATGATTGCTCCCAATTTAGGGAAGAATCTAACAATACCATAGGCTGCCATAGCAGAAATAATAATCGCAATAACGGTTGTAGCTAAGGCAATGATTAAACTGTTTCGAATGTTATCAATAAAGTGCAAATCGTTAATAACATGAGTGAAATAATCTAATGTAAATTGTTCAGGCCAAAATCGTGTTGGATACTGAGTTAATTCCCCTTTCCCCTTGACAGAAGATATGATAATCCATACCAATGGGAAAATTGCAACGATGGTCGCACCAATCAAGAGTACATGTGAGAGAATATCTAAATAAATACCGGATTTCTTCTTCATTATTTTCTACCCTCCTTTTCCCACTTACTGATGATAGCAAAGTAGATAAAGCAAATTGCCACCAAGAAGATAAAGAGCAATACTGTAACTGCTGAAGCACGACCCAACAATTTAGTTCCCCAACCTAGGTTGTAGGCAAAAATTGGAAGCGTCGTTGTAGCATTGGCTGGTCCACCACCTGTAATTAGGTAGATAATGTCAAAGTTATTAAAGATCCATACAGTTCTCAAAACAACTAGAAGCCCTACAACCACTTTAATATGTGGAAAGACGATAAACTTGAACACCTGCCAACTTGAAGCACCATCTATCTTAGCAGCCTCAAATTGTTCTTCTGGTACTGTTTGCAAAGCTGAAAGCACATTAACCATAATCATCGGCGCTCCAAACCAAATGTTGATAAACACTAAACATAGGAATGCCCATGTACTATCTGTCAAAAATGCAGGCGTATGTTCCATTAAACCTAATTTTACGATTAGATTAGGTAAGTAGCCATAAACCCCGTTTAGAATCCACTGCCAAGAAAAGGCAATAACGATGGTAGGAAATGCCCAAGGAACAATCAATAAGGTCCTATATAATTTCTTGAAGTGGCGTACTCTGTGAAGAGCCAAAGCCAATACAAACCCTACTAAAACTTGACCAACTAATGAGAAAACGGTCCACTTAATTGAATTAAAGAACGCATTAAAGAAGTTGGGATCTGATAGCACAGCTTTATAGTTAGCTAAACCAACAAATTTATAATTAGGCATAATCAAATGCTTATTGGTAAAGCTATAAAAAATACTCGAGAAAAACGGATAAACAAAGAGTAATCCTACGATAATCATAGCTGGCAAAACAAATATCCAGCGAGTTAAATTACGTTCTTTAACCATTCTCCTTCTCCCTTCTTTTACAAGATTGGGCTAGGGCTTTTCAGCTCACTAGCCCACCTATTTTCTAATCTTTTACATCTACTGAGCAGCCTCAAATAAATCGTTTAATTGTTTTTCTGCTTCTTTTGCTGCTTTCATAGGATCTGTTCCATTTGAAATGATATCTTGGAACATTTGTTCAATAATGTGTTGGTTAGTCAACATACCAGCTTGTACACTTGGTCCATTTTCATAACCAATAGCAGTACCTTTTTTAACAGCTTCAGTAATCACTTCTTCAGCATGTTTAAATTTCTTACGAGTTTCATTTTCTTTATAGGCTGCAGAATCGCTAATCCCCTTAATAGTTGGCAACATACCTACTGGAGTTGAATCAAGGAATTTAACGTAGTCTTCTTCATTATAAAGTGATTCTAAGAATGCTTTAGCAACTTCTGGGTGTTTTGAATTTTTCCAAACAACCATTGGAATGTTTGAGGTTTCAATTCCTTGGTCCTTATCAGATTCTTTGATTTTTGGAATAGGATAAGCATCAATTGAATCAATCAGTTGAGGACTGTTGGCATTAATTCCTCCAATATGGAAGCCAGAGTTAAAGTCAAATGCTGTTTTTCCTTGATAGAACAAGGTAGCTTGTTGAAGGACATTAAAGTTCAAAGAATCTTGAGGTGAAATTTCTTTATACATTTTAACCCAGTATTTAATACCATCTTGAGCAAGTTGACTTGTCAAATCTGCTTTAAGATCTTTTGTTAAGAGACTTCCACCACCACTACGTACGTAGAAGTTCAAGAAACGTGTTGCCATTAAGTCATTTGTTCCAAACGGAACAGACAAGCCATAAACTCCAGCTTCTTTCAATTTTTTAGAAGCTTCATAGAGTTGATCCCAAGTTTTAGGAACCTCAATATTATGTTCTTTTAATAAATCTGTTCTAACCCACATGACTTGTGCATGTGAATAAAGAGGAACAGAGTAGTAATCATCTCCGATTTTTGCTTCATTTAAGGCAGTTTCGTTAAATTTATCCTGTCCAATACGCTTGATAGAATCATTTAGCGGAACCAAAGCATCTGAGTTGACCATTTCCATTACTTGGTTAGGAAGAGCTGTACTGATATCTGGCACATTCCCATTTGCTAAACCTGTAGTCCATTTAGTATAGAAGTCATTCCAAGAGAATGTTTCAATCTTAATTTTCGTTTTCGGATGCTTTTGCATGAAGGCATCTGCTGATTTTTGAATACTTTCTAAACGTGGTCCTTGAGTAAAGGAGTGCCACATTGTAATCTCACCAGATAATTCTGTCGGTGGTTCAGTACTAGTTGTAGCTTCTTTTTTTCCTGAACAAGCTACCAAGGCAACGGCTGCTAGCGCAACTCCAGCTAGACATAAAAACTTTCTCATTTTTTTCATTGTTCTTCCCTTTCTACATTAAGAAATCGCAACTTTAAAGACAACTTTTTTCACAGGTTCATCATTTATACGAACCTTGGGTTGATGTAAATCTTCTGGAAAAGTGATAAGGCATTCGCCAGCTCTCAAATGAACTAACTGTTCCACTTTCCCTGTGTATAATTCAATGTCTTTTTCTTCATCATATTCTTGGATAACGCTTACATTTTCTGGCGACGTAACAGCCATGGCTTCTTCGTTTTCCAAAACTAAATGAATATCCAAATATTTTTGGTGAGTTTCAAAGAAGGCTCCTGCTTGACCGTCTGCTAGATAAGTAAAGCAATTACCAAATAATCGATCACCATCGATATCAATCGGACCTTCTGTCAAATTTTCTAGTCCTGTTTTTTCTAGAAAATCTATTAATGTTGCAAAATGTGGATTTACTCCCACATAAGTTCCTAAACGGCTGATTTTAGTAATAATCATACTCAATCCCCCTTTCTTTATTTTTTATTTAAGACCAGCAACGAAGCGTTCTGTAATCTCTTTTGGTCTAGTAATAGCGCCACCAACAACGATACCTCGCACTCCATATCCCAGGATTTGTTTGGCTTGTTCAGGTGTATGGATTTTCCCTTCTGCAATGACATCCACGCCGGCATCACAGAGTTTTTTGATTAATTCAAAATCGGGACCATCCACTTTAGGACTGTAAGATGTGTATCCTGATAAGGTTGTTCCGACAAAGTCAATTCCCGCTTCAACAGCTGCTAGGCCTTCTTCAAAAGTACTTGTGTCAGCCATCAAGAGCTGGTTAGGGTATTTTTCCTTAACCTGACGAATAAACTCTTGAATCTCTAAACCATCGTAGCGTTCACGCTTGGTACAATCCAGAGCAATTACCTCTATATCAAGTTCTGCCAATTCATCAACTTCTTTCATGGTGGCAGTGATAAAGGGTTCTTGCGGTGGATAATCTCGTTTAATGATCCCAATTATTGGAAGGTTTGTGACCTCCTTGATTTCCTTGATATCGCGAACACTGTTTGCTCGGATACCGACTGCTCCACCTTGCTCAGCCGCTTTGACCAGCAAGGGAATGACTCCTCCCGCTTCTGTATAAAGCGGTTCGTGAGGAAGGGCCTGACAAGAAACGATGATTCCATCTTTGATTTGTTCAATCAAGGCTTCTTTAGTAATCTGTGGCATCCTCTTTCCTCCTTTTCTTTGTTCTTATGAGGTCATTATATATCATTTATGAAGCGCTTTCAATACTTTGTAGTAGGATAGATTACAGTTTCAAAAGTATTTTATAGAACAGCTGTTTCTGAAAGTAGTTTCAGATAACATAAATATCCGTATCTATTACTCAAAATTACGAATCTTATTATAAACTTCTATATCAATAAAACCAGTCTAGAATTCCCATCTTTTTACAGGACCCCAGACTGGTTTATTTTAGATTAACATAGAAGTTCAAAGTGAGATTTCAGACAAAGTTAACTGTCTTTTTGTTTATAGGAGATCATTACTCCAAGGATCATTCCCACAAAACCAAGCAAAACTGTTGTTATTGATTTATTCTCACCTGTATTTGGTAACATTGACTGTTCATTATTACTTACTTTATTCTCTAATCGATTCGATTCAGAGTTTTCATTTGTAGATAACAATTTAGATGACAGTGAAACTTCTTCAACCTTGTTATCTTCTGTAGGATTTTTAAATGGTGGATTGTCAATGGAGTGTCGGAAAGTCATCGCATAAATACTAGAATTATTAGTCTCAAAAATAATCTTTCCATCTTTTTGTTCGAATTCAATAGTGTGTAGTTTTCCTTCTGGATCTACAGCATAAACATTCTCAACGAACTGATCTGTAGCAAAAGTAACAAGGACTTTTCCTTCAGGTTTAACATATCTGCCATTTACATCCTTCAATTTGATATCAAATGCTTTGTAGTTTAATGAACTTAAATCACTAACTTGAACTTCTTTCATTTGAATATCTATCACATTTTTCAATACTTCTTCTGAAGCTTGAATTTGAACACTTCCTGTTTCATTTTTTAAAATACGTTGTGAACTAGCAATTCCTGTGATAACATTCTTAGTTTCTGCTTCATCCTTACTGTCTTTATTATTTACTTGTTTATCAGTAGATTTCACTACTGAACTTCCTTCTCCTGAGGTTGATAATGGACCCATATATTCTGGGATTTCTAGTATCGGAGATTCACCTCTATTCACGCCACCTGTGAAAGCTGGAAGGTGGTGGACATCAGCATCTGCACCATTAATTCCGCCTCTAAAATCTGGCTTATCTATTGTAGGAGCTGGAAAGTCCCCTAATGTGGATAGAACACCGCTATACTCTGGAACTTCTGTAACAAGTGAGTCGCCTCCATTCACTCCGCCTTTAAACTCTGGCTTAGCTACTGTAGGAGCTGGAAAATCACCTAATATGGATATAATACCGCTATACTCTGGAACTTCTGTAACAAGTGAGTCACCCCCATTCACGCCACCTGTAAACTCTGGCTTAGCTACTGTAGGAGCTGGAGAATCTCCTAATGTGGATATAATAC
>NZ_JAPVZM010000020.1:0-35636 GCF_041432335.1 Streptococcus sp. 20925_1_24
GACTCGGATGTTTCCGAGCTCATTTTTTAACCACTTTTTCTGAGAAATTCACGAATGCTTGCCAACTCTTCTGAGTTAAGGGGGCGGTAGTCTCCTTCTTGAAGATTGTCATCCAAGCTCCAAGGTCCAAAATGGGTGCGTTTGAGAGAGGTCACCTTGACACCAACAGAGAGGAACATTTTCTTAACCTGATGAAATTTTCCTTCTGAAATGGTGATAGAGGCTCGACTGAGGGAAGGACTTGCAGATAGAATCTCTAATCTTGCAGGTTTACAGACAGTACCATCTAAAAAGACAATTCCCTTTTGAAAGGCTTGGATATGGTCAGGTGTTAGAAGTCCATTGACCTCAACTCGATAAGTTTTATAGACATGATATTGGGGATGGAGGAGCTGAAAGCCTAAGGGACCGTTATCGGTCAAGAGGAGGAGGCCGGTCGTATCTCGGTCCAGTCGGCCGACGGCATAGAGCTTGTCAGACTGGATGTCAGGTGACAGCAAGTCCATGACAGTTGGAAGTTCCCTGTCTTTATTGGCTGTAACGACACCAGCAGATTTATGAAGCATAAGGTAGGTGTGCTCATAGCCTCGAATGATTTGGCCCCGAAAGAGGAGTTCCTGTAGTCCTGTATCGATATTTTGGGCTAGGGAGCGGGCTGGGCAACCATCGACGAGAATTTCCCCTTTGAGGAGTGCTTGCTTCATGGCCTTTCGGCTAACTTTTTCTTGGGCTAATAAATTATCTAAACGCATACTGTGCCTATCTTATCATAAGTCGCTTGCTTTGAAAAGGCTTGACGTGAAAAGAAAAGCATAGTGAAAACATTTACACTTGCTTGAGTTATGTTATTTACCTGAAATTATGGTATAATCGTTCAGTTAGAAAATAAATTTTGAATATTATAGAGGAAATCATGACAAAATTAAGAGAAGATATCCGTAACATTGCGATTATCGCCCACGTTGACCACGGGAAAACAACCCTCGTTGACGAACTATTGAAACAATCAGAAACGCTTGATGCACGTACTGAATTGGCTGAGCGTGCTATGGACTCAAACGATATCGAAAAAGAGCGTGGAATTACCATCCTTGCTAAAAATACAGCCGTTGCCTACAACGGAACTCGTATCAATATCATGGACACACCAGGTCACGCGGACTTTGGTGGAGAAGTTGAGCGTATCATGAAAATGGTTGACGGTGTTGTTTTGGTCGTAGATGCCTACGAAGGAACTATGCCACAAACTCGTTTCGTATTGAAAAAAGCCTTGGAACAAGACCTTGTCCCAATCGTGGTTGTTAACAAAATCGACAAACCATCAGCTCGCCCAGCTGAAGTAGTGGACGAAGTCTTGGAACTTTTCATCGAGCTTGGTGCAGATGATGACCAGCTTGATTTCCCAGTGGTGTATGCTTCAGCGATCAACGGAACTTCTTCATTGTCAGATGATCCAGCTGACCAAGAAGCTACTATGGCACCAATCTTTGACACGATTATCGACCATATCCCAGCTCCAGTAGACAACTCAGATGAGCCTTTGCAGTTCCAAGTATCACTTTTGGACTACAATGACTTCGTTGGCCGTATCGGTATCGGTCGTGTCTTCCGTGGTACTGTTAAGGTTGGGGACCAAGTTACCCTTTCTAAACTTGATGGCACAACTAAAAACTTCCGTGTTACAAAACTTTTTGGTTTCTTTGGTTTGGAACGTCGTGAAATCCAAGAAGCCAAAGCAGGTGACTTGATTGCCGTTTCAGGTATGGAAGATATCTTTGTCGGTGAAACCATTACTCCGACAGACGCAGTTGAAGCTCTTCCAATCCTACACATCGATGAGCCAACTCTTCAAATGACTTTCTTGGTTAACAACTCACCATTTGCTGGTAAAGAAGGTAAATGGGTGACTTCTCGTAAGGTGGAAGAACGCTTGCAGGCTGAATTGCAAACAGACGTTTCCCTTCGTGTTGACCCAACTGATTCACCAGATAAATGGACGGTCTCAGGACGTGGAGAATTGCACTTGTCAATCCTTATCGAAACAATGCGTCGTGAGGGTTATGAACTTCAAGTATCTCGTCCAGAGGTTATCGTAAAAGAAATCGACGGTGTTAAATGTGAACCATTTGAACGTGTTCAAATCGACACTCCAGAAGAATACCAAGGATCTGTTATCCAAAGCCTTTCTGAACGTAAGGGTGAAATGTTGGATATGATTTCAACTGGTAATGGTCAAACTCGTTTGGTCTTCCTTGTTCCAGCGCGTGGTTTGATTGGATACTCAACTGAGTTCTTGTCAATGACTCGTGGTTACGGTATCATGAACCATACCTTCGACCAATACTTGCCGTTAATTCCAGGTGAAATTGGTGGTCGTCACCGTGGTGCCCTTGTTTCTATCGATGCTGGTAAGGCTACAACTTACTCAATCATGTCTATCGAAGAACGTGGTACGATCTTTGTCAACCCAGGTACTGAGGTTTATGAAGGAATGATTATCGGTGAAAACTCTCGTGAAAATGACTTGACAGTTAACATCACTAAGGCGAAACAAATGACCAACGTCCGTTCAGCTACTAAGGACCAAACAGCTGTTATTAAGACGCCTCGTATCTTGACACTTGAAGAGTCTCTTGAGTTCTTGAACGATGATGAGTACATGGAAGTGACGCCTGAGTCTATCCGTTTGCGTAAACAAATCCTTAACAAGGCAGAGCGTGAGAAAGCTAACAAGAAGAAAAAATCAGCTGAATAAGAGCTAGAAAGAGATAAAGATGGTTTATTTAATCATAGGACTCCTCTTATTACTACTCTATGTATTTGCGACACCAGAAAGCATTAAAGGGACAGTCAATATCGTCCTTGTCGTCTTTGCTTTCGTAGCACTCTTGATTTTGCTGATGTTGTCTGTCCTGCAAATCTTTCAGCTACCGACAGAATTCTTTATCGCAATCGGCATGCTCCTCCTAGCATACTTTAGCTTGCGAGATATTACCCTCATGTCGGTCCATAAAAGTAAAAGAAGATAAAAAGAGAGTTTTGGCTCTCTTTTTGCTTGTTAGAATGCTGAATTGGAGCATTTTCATTTAGAATTATTTCCATAAAAATGGTAAAATAGTAGAAGTAGAAATGGAGTTTGAGACATGAAAGTAATAGATCGATTTAAAAATAAGAAAGTCCTTGTTTTAGGTTTGGCCAAGTCTGGTGAATCTGCAGCTCGTTTGTTGGACAAGCTAGGTGCCATTGTGACGGTAAATGATGGGAAGCCTTTCGAGGACAATCCAGCTGCCCAAAGTTTGCTGGAAGAAGGGATCAAGGTTATCACAGGTGGCCATCCTTTGGAACTTTTGGATGAAGAGTTTGCCCTTATGGTGAAAAATCCAGGCATCCCCTACAGCAATCCCATGATTGAAAAGGCTTTGGCAAAGGGTATTCCAGTCTTGACTGAGGTGGAATTGGCTTATTTGATTTCAGAAGCGCCCATTATCGGTATCACAGGTTCAAATGGAAAAACAACCACAACGACTATGATTGGGGAAGTTTTGACTGCTGCTGGCCAACATGGTCTCTTATCAGGGAATATCGGCTATCCAGCCAGTCAAGTGGCTCAAACTGCGACAGATAAGGACACGCTTGTCATGGAACTTTCTTCTTTCCAACTGATGGGCGTCCAAGAATTCCATCCTGAGATTGCAGTTATTACCAACCTCATGCCAACTCATATCGATTATCATGGTTCTTTTGAGGAATATGTAGCAGCCAAGTGGAATATCCAGAACAAGATGACAGCGGCTGATTTCCTTGTCTTGAACTTTAACCAAGACTTGGCAAAAGAATTGGCCACTAAAACACAAGCTACAGTTGTACCATTCTCAACACAGGAAAAGGTTGATGGAGCTTATCTGGAAGATGGTCAACTCTACTTCCGTGGAGAAGTGGTCATGGCAGCTAGCGAAATCGGAGTTCCAGGTAGCCACAATGTGGAAAATGCCCTTGCGACGATTGCTGTAGCCAAGCTTCGTGGTGTGGATAACCAAACCATCAAAGAAACTCTTTCAGCATTTGGTGGTGTCAAACACCGTCTCCAATTTGTGGATGAAATCAAAGGGATCAAATTCTATAACGATAGCAAGTCAACCAATATCTTGGCTACTCAAAAAGCCTTGTCAGGATTTGACAACAGCAAGGTCATTTTGATTGCAGGTGGTTTGGACCGTGGTAATGAGTTTGACGAACTGGTTCCAGATATTACTGGACTCAAGAAGATGGTCATTCTCGGTCAGTCTGCAGAACGTGTCAAACGGGCAGCAGATAAGGCTGGTGTGGCATATGTGGATGCGACTGATATTGCAGATGCGACCCGCAAGGCCTATGAACTTGCGACTCAAGGAGACGTAGTTCTTCTCAGTCCTGCCAATGCTAGCTGGGATATGTATGCTAACTTTGAAGTACGTGGCGACCTCTTTATCGACACAGTAGCGGAGTTAAAGGAATAATATGAAAAAAATTGTCTTTACAGGTGGGGGGACGGTTGGACACGTGACCCTCAATCTTTTGTTGATGCCCAAGTTCATCGAAGATGGTTGGGAAGTTCACTATATAGGGGACAAGCGTGGGATCGAACACCAAGAGATCCTCAAGTCGGGTCTAGATGTCACCTTCCATTCCATTGCGACTGGAAAATTGCGTCGTTATTTCTCTTGGCAAAATATGCTGGATGTATTTAAAGTTGGCTGGGGAATTGTCCAATCGCTCTTTATCATGTTGCGACTTCGTCCACAGGCTCTTTTTTCAAAGGGAGGCTTTGTCTCAGTACCGCCTGTTATCGCAGCGCGTGTGTCAGGAGTGCCTGTCTTTATTCACGAATCTGACCTGTCCATGGGCTTGGCCAATAAAATCGCTTATAAATTTGCGACGAAGATGTATTCAACCTTTGAGCAAGCTTCGAGTTTGTTTAAGGTCGAGCATGTGGGAGCAGTGACCAAGGTTTCAGACCAAAACACTCCAGAACCCGATGAATTGGTAGATATTCAAACCCACTTTAATCCCCAATTGCCAACTGTATTGTTTGTTGGCGGTTCAGCAGGTGCTCGTGTCTTTAACCAATTGGTGACAGACCATAAGAAAGAGCTAACCGAGCGCTACAATATTATCAATCTAACTGGAGACTCTAGCCTGAACGAGTTGAGCCAAAATCTTTTTCGTGTTGACTATGTGACCAATCTCTATCAACCCTTGATGGAATTGGCTGATATTGTTGTGACACGAGGTGGTGCCAATACGATTTTTGAGCTCTTGGCCATGGCAAAATTACATGTCATTGTGCCACTTGGTCGTGAAGCTAGTCGTGGAGACCAGATTGAAAATGCAGCCTACTTTGTAAAAAAAGGCTATGCAGAAGAGCTTCAAGAAAGCGATTTGACCTTGGACAGTTTAGAAGAGAAGCTTTCTCACTTACTAAGTCACAAGGAAGATTACCAAGCTAAGATGAAGGCTTCTAAGGAATTGAAATCTCTAGCAGATTTTTATAAACTATTGAAAAAAGATTTATCATAAGGAAAGTAAATGTCAAAAGATAAGAAAAATGAGGGCAAAGAAATCCTCGAAGAATTGAAAGAGTTATCAGAATGGCAGAAACGAAACCAAGAATACCTAAAAAAGAAGGCTGAAGAAGAGGCAGCCCTAGCTGAGGAGAAGGAAAAGGAAAGACAAGCTCGAATGGGAGAAGAATCTGAGAAGTCAGAGGACAAGCAGGATCAGGAGAGTGAAACAGACCGGGAAGATGAAGAATCAGCTAAGGAAGAGTCTGAAGAAAAAGTAGCATCCTCAGAGGGTGACAAAGAGGAAGAAGAGAAAGAAGAATCAGGGTCTAAAGAGGACGAGGAACAGGATAAAAAGCTTGCTAAAAAGGCTACAAAAGAAAAACCAGCCAAAGCAAAGATTCCTGGCCTTCATATCTTACGAGCCTTAACGATTTTATTTCCAAGTCTGCTTTTATTGATTGTCTCTGCCTACTTACTCAGTCCTTATGCGACCATGAAGGATATCCGTGTTGAGGGAACGGTGCAAACTACGGCTGATGATATTCGACAAGCTTCAGGCATTCAGGATACGGATTATACGATTAACCTTCTGCTAGACAAGGCAAAATATGAAGAGCGGATCAAGTCTAACTATTGGGTGGAATCAGCTCAGCTTGTCTATCAATTTCCAACCAAGTTCACTATCAAGATCAAGGAATATGATATTGTTGCCTACTATGTTTCTGGAGAAAGTCATTATCCAATTCTTTCAAGCGGTCAGCTTGAGACCAGTGCGGTAAGTTTGGTCAGTCTACCAGAAACTTATTTATCAGTTCTCTTTAATGATAGCGAACAAATCAAGACCTTTACCTCAGAACTTGCTCAAATTAGCCCAGAACTCAAGGCGGATATCCAAAAGGTGGAATTAGCCCCAAGCAAGGTAACTTCCGATTTAATTCGATTGACCATGAATGATTCGGACGAAGTCTTGGTTCCCCTTTCTGAAATGAGTAAGAAACTGCCTTATTACAGCAAGATTAAGCCTCAATTGTCAGAACCGAGTGTGGTCGATATGGAAGCTGGAATCTACAGCTACACTGTAGCGGATAAATTAATTATGGAAGCAGAAGAAAAAGCCAAAAAAGAGGCCGAAGAAGCTGAGAAGAAACAGGAAGAAGAACGTAAACGTTTAGAAGAACAGAAAAAACAAGAGGAACAGAGCAATCGAAACCAAACGACCCAGCGTTCACCGCGTCGCTAGGTTTACCTTTTCTCTTATCGTTCTTTAGTAACCATGTTTTTACTTGACAAGTGCTGATAGAAATAATAGAATAGTAAAAAACCTTTAAAGCAGTCCAGAGAGGCAGCTAAGGTTAGACGGTGAAAGGGTGGAGACTACCCATTTTTCGTGGAACCTTGCTGTTGGCAGGTTCCTTTTTTCGTGGCTTCTTGTGGCCAGACTCTCTCACTAGCAAAGGTAAAAGGAGAAACCTATGCGAGAACATCGTCCAGTCATTGCTCTTGATTTTCCTAGTTTTGAGGCGGTCAAGGAATTCTTAGCTCTTTTTCCAGCAGAAGAAAGCCTTTATCTTAAGGTAGGGATGGAGCTTTATTACGCAACGGGGCCTGAGATTGTGTCTTACTTGAAAGATCTGGGTCACAGTGTCTTTTTGGATCTCAAGTTGCATGACATTCCCAATACAGTCAAATCAGCTATGAAGGTCTTATCTCAGCTTGGTGTGGATATGACCAATGTTCATGCTGCTGGCGGTGTAGAGATGATGAAGGCTGCGCGTGAAGGTCTTGGAAGTCAAGCCAAATTGATCGCTGTAACGCAGCTTACATCAACATCAGAAGCTCAGATGCAGGATTTTCAAAATATTCAAACCAGTCTGCAGGAGTCTGTGATTCATTATGCTAAGAAGACAGCTGAAGCCGGATTAGATGGTGTTGTTTGCTCGGCTCAGGAAGTGCAACTCATCAAGCAGGCCACCAATCCAGATTTTATCTGTCTGACACCGGGCATTCGTCCTGCAGGTGCTGCAGTAGGAGATCAAAAACGCGTCATGACGCCAGCGGATGCTTATCAAATCGGTAGTGACTATATCGTAGTGGGACGTCCCATTACCCAAGCTGAAGATCCTGTTGCAGCTTATCATGCCATCAAGGATGAATGGAAACAGGATTGGAATTAAAGAACTAGATTAGAAAAACAAAAGGAGAAGACCATGACACTTGCTAAAGATATCGCTAGCCACCTCTTGAAAATTCAAGCAGTTTACCTCAAACCAGAGGAGCCTTTCACTTGGGCATCTGGTATCAAGTCACCGATTTACACTGATAATCGTGTGACACTAGCCTATCCAGAAACTCGTACTCTCATTGAAAATGGTTTTGTAGATGCTATAAAAGAAGCCTTTCCAGAGGTTGAAGTGATTGCAGGAACTGCGACAGCAGGGATTCCACACGGAGCTATTATTGCTGACAAGATGAATCTGCCATTTGCCTACATCCGTAGCAAACCAAAAGACCACGGAGCTGGTAATCAAATCGAAGGTCGCGTAGCTCAAGGTCAAAAAATGGTAGTGGTTGAAGACCTTATTTCAACTGGTGGTTCTGTTCTTGAAGCTGTAGCAGCTGCTAAACGAGAAGGAGCAGATGTGCTTGGAGTTGTAGCAATCTTCAGCTACCAATTGCCAAAAGCAGATAAGAACTTTGCGGATGCTGGCGTGAAATTAGTGACACTTTCAAACTATAGCGAACTCATCCACCTAGCCCAAGAAGAAGGCTATATCACACCAGAAGGATTGGACCTTCTAAAACGCTTTAAAGAAGACCAAGAGAATTGGCAAGAAGTGTAGAAAAATCAAAGAGTTTTGAGAAAGAGACTTTCATAATATAAAAACGCATCATATCAGGTGTAGAAAAGCTTGATGTGATGCGTTTTATTGTGGAAATGTTTTTTGAAGTTTCTAGTCAAATTGAGTTTTTGCTCTGATTATTTGATTTATACTGTAAACAATGTCATAGAAGGTAGATTAAGTAAATGTTCCAATACAAGAATGAATATTAAAATTTGATAAATGTGTTACTAATATTAGAATCGGGAGTTTCTTCGATAAATTCAACGATATCATTTGGAAGACAATCTAAAATGCGACATAGCTTTTCTAGAGTTAGTAAAGTTATGTTTTTGTTTTTCTTTAAGCTGTCAAGAGTTTTGTTATCAACTCCGGATTTTAATAACTTATATTGAGAAACTTCTTTTTTCTTCATTGTAGCCCAGAGTGGGTTAAAACTGATTATCGTCATCAACTCCTTTTATTTAATTATAAGAAAAAAGTATCTGACTTCATATTGTGTATATATCCACAATATGATAAAATAACTAGGAAAGGAGACTTATGGATGAATAAGAATGATATTATTTCTCAAGAGGAGAATGAGTTAGATTATTTTTTAGGAATTATTCCGGATGAATCTAAGTCAGATTTGTTTGATGAATGGACTATTTGGGAAGCCTATGTAAAAGGGAGGTTACCAAATAAACATTGGTCTGAAGTTTTTGATAATGGTGCATACCATTCACTTGATGTCATTACTGCAGAAGGCAAAAAATATGAATATTATCCTATCGCTAATCCGCAATCATACCAGACTGTTTTACAAGAATATCTTTCGACAATAGAAGAGCCTAAACGTAGTAGAAACTTAATAGTTGAAGCTGCTATTTGGTCTAAAAGAGTAGAAGACCTAACTAAGTATTTTTATATAGTAGATGGAAAACACGTTTCTCTTATCAATCCGAAATTAAGTGTTTTGGGATGGGTTTTCAGAATTTTAGGTTCATTGTTCTTAGTTGCCTATATAGATAGACTTGGTGAATTTTCTAGTTCTGGTTTAGGAATCTTAAGTAAACCTTTTGAATACTCTCTTTGGGTGGGAGCATGGGTTCTGCTATGGTTTCCAATTTATTTTGCTTATCAACGAGTGAAGCATGAAAAACCAATAGCAGATCAAGTAAAAAAACATAAGGATGAAGTTGCTCAAGCTAGAAACTATTGTATGGAGAAATTGAATAGTATTCCATTTGTTTATGCAAGGCAACAAGCAGGGTTAGATATTCATTTTGATGCTTTTGCTTATATGGTTAATGTAATTGATCAAGGTAGAGCCTATGACTTAGGACAAGCGCAAAATATGTATGAGGACATGATAAGGACAGAGCAATTAAATTATCAGTTTCAAGAATTACAAAGAAAAGTTGATTACAATAACAAAATGACAACAATTAATACATTTACAAATTTAATGAAATAATAGATTAGGAGAAATAAGATGTTTGGAAAACCGAAATATGAAAGTGATATTGATCAAACAGTTAGAGATATGTGGTGGGGCTTTGCTATTTTTATAACTGTAATGTACTTTTTAGTGAAAGCAACTTATTATGTTGCATTGCCATTTTATACTTTATTTACTCATTTGTTTGAAGAAAAAATCCAACAGAAAGAATATTTAAATTGGATGCGATTTTTGCCTTTGACTTGGTTTATGAGTGGAGAGACAAAAGAAATGAGACGAGCTGCTGTGAGCTGTACTATATTGCCGATCTCTCTACCTTTATTTTTAATTTTTAATTATCTATATAGTATTAAAGTAATTGGCGATAGCTTTTCCATTTTTATTTTGATTTTATTTACATGTAGTCTAGGAGGCATTATAGGTACTGTTAGAAATTATCGTTTTTCTAAAAAATATATTAGATAGTGTCAGTATGTAAAAATATAATCATTGAAAAGTCAGGAAAATAAAGATGGATAGACAAAATACTAATGAAAAAAAGACTTTGAAAAAAGGTAGAAGAGGTTGGGTAATCTCAGCTGCAATTGTCGCACTTTTAGGAATTTCAGCTGGAACAGTTGTGTTGCAAAATCAATCGAGTCAAAACCAAGGACAATGTGAAAATGTTACTGTTTCAGATTCTTCTTCAAAAGAAAAAGAATACACAGCAACTGATACTATTAAAGAAACAGAGAAGAGTTTTCTACCTAAAGTAGATACTAAAGAGGAATTGGCTAAAGCATTTATAGCTACTAAAGAAGTTGGTGCTGAAGATTCGATTAAATCTCTCGATAAATCATATGAAAAATTATCAGAAATAACGAAGGTAGAGGAAAAGCTTAAGTCACAGCTAACAAATGAGGGTGAAAAAGCAGTTGAGCAAGTTTCTAGACCAGAAGTAGGTAATAAAGATAATAAAATACTGGAAAAATCTGATAACTTAACTAAAAAAGTTGAAGTAGAAAAACAAACATCAGAAAAAGGGAAACCGGTTGTTCAACCAGAACTGCCATCACTTGTAGTTACAGATGACAAAGGCATTTCAGCTGTTCAACCTAAACTTCCAGAATTGATAGTTGAAGAAAAAGGAACATCAGAAGTTCAGCCAGCATTACCAGAATTGGTAGTTACTGAAAAGGGAACTCCTGAAGTTCAGCCTGCGTTGCCAGAAGCTAAACCAGAAAAAGAGAAAGTCTTAGATAAAAAGGAAGAGAAGAAAGAAGTTGAGGCAAAACCAACAACTCCAACTGTTCCGGAAAACAAAGACCAAACAACTGGTACTCTAACTAAAGAAGAAAAAACTTTAGATGAGAAAAAAGATAAGGTTGAAGGCAATCAAGCAAACCTCCCAGGTGACAAAGGTCAGGTTGAAACTGGTAAAACTACTACTGTAGTGGGCGAAACAACTAAAGAAGAAGTTGTCAAACCTGCTGTTCCATCTCAACCATCAGAAAAAGGGAAACCTGCTGTAGAAGCTCAACCAGCAGTCCCAGCTCAGCCTGAAGTTAAAAAAGTTGTAACTACTCGAACTGAAGTGGAAACTTCTGTTATTGAACCTGGTGTTCAGCATGTTTCAGATGAAAACCTTAATGTTGGGGAAACTAAAGTTATCCAAGAAGGTGTTGCAGGTAAAACAGAAACAACTTATACAATTACCATTGAAAATGGTGTAGAAGTTAGCCGTACAGTAACAGGAACTCAAACAACTCCTGCAGTTGATAAAGTTATTCATGTTGGTACTAAAACTTCTAAAGAAGTAGTTCGTACTACAAAAGAAGAGGTAGTTCGTACTCCTATTCTTCCAGGTACAGAATACGTTCCAGATGAGAACTTAGATGCTGGAGTAGAAAAAGAAGTTGAAGCCGGTAAAAACGGTGAGAAACTAGAAGTCTACACTGTAACACTTGAAGACGGTGTTGAAACTGGTCGTACTCTTGTTTCATCTACTCAAAAAGAGGCAAAAAATAGAGTTGTTCATGTCGGAACAAAAGTTGCTAAGAAAAACATTGAAACTGTAACTCGTGAAACTCGTAAAGTCGAACATAAAGTTACTAGCAACACAAACCCAGACCTTCCTAAAGGTGAGAAAAAAGTAATTCAAGCTGGTAAGGATGGTTCTTATGAACTTGTTACTACAGTTGTAACCACTCCAGATGGTACAGAAGTTTCTCGTGATGAAAAACGAGAAAATGAAGTTCCTGCAGTTGATGAAACTGTTGAAATTGGAACTGGCGAAAACGTTGAAACAAGTCGCACTTCTCGAACAGTTGAAGTAAATTACGAAACTGAAGAAGTTAAAGACGAAACACTAAACGAAGGTAAACGTGTAGTTGAGACTAAGGGTCAAAAAGGTTCTTATACAGAAACTACAATTGTTTATGGAAATGGTCGTTCATCAGTTGTTAAAAGTGATGAAGTAAAACCGGTTAACGAAGTTGTTCGTGTTGGAACTCATAAAGTAGTTACTGAAACTAAAACTCGAGTTGAGCGCAAAGAAGGGGAAGCTTTCAAGACTGTTGAAATTAAAAGCGATAAACTTTTCAATGATCAACGAGTTGTAAAAACTCCAGGTCGAAAAGGTGAAATTATCGAAAACTATAAAGACTACTACGAGGATGGCAAACTTGTTAAGAGTGATCTAATCAATACTGAAACTGTTCCAGCAGTTGATGAAGTAGTTCAAGTTGGAACTAAAGATCGTTATACTTATTCTAACGAAGATAAGGTTATTACAGCTGAAGGTGAAAACCGAGTTGCTGATTCTGAACTTTATGAAGGTGACGAACGAGTTGAAGATGCTGTAAATGGTAAAGAAACTTACAAAGTTAAGTACATTAATGATGAAAATCAAAACCGTACTGAAGTAAGTCGTGAACTTATCAACACTGTTCCAGCAAAACAAAAAGTTGTTCATTATGGAACTAAGAAATTGATGTCTGAAGTTACTGAAGAAGAAACTGAAACAATTTCACACGGTGCTCGAACTGAAAATGATTCCAACCTTTTTGAAGGGGAATCTCGTACAGAAAATGGTCGTGACGGATTTAAACGTTACCGCAAAGTTATTTCTGTAAACAATAAGACTGGTGGACGAACTGTTAAAAGTCGTGAGCTAGTTGAAATCAAGGATGCAGTTGACACAATTACCTTTAATGGTACCAAGAAAAAACGTGTCGCTGATCCAACAGATGTTGTGGTTCCAACTAATGATGATAACTACGACATTGATGGTACATGGAAAGACATTAAGAGTTTAGGTGAAAACGGTTTGGATCCAAACAATGAAGATCACCGTAGCGCCAAGTATCTACATGACAATCTTTCTCAAGCTGATAAGGACCGTGTAGCGGTTGATACAACAGATGATGAAGCTGATCTTCCTAGAGACATGGGACTTGTCTCAGTTTGGAAAGCATCTCGCCTTTCTCAAGCTGAACTTGATAAGCTTGAACAAATTGTAGATAATCGTAAACTTAATGAACACTTCATGGAACTTCTTAACGAAGAACGTACTCGTAAAGGATTGACTCCTGCAACAATCGCAGCAGATGATAGCGAACTAACTCGAGTTGCTAATATTCGTGCAAATGAAATGGCAGATCATGGATCTTTACGTTATCAAGGTAAGAAGGAAGGTAAGCATAAACGTCCTGATGGTTCTCGTTGGTCAACTGCTTATGATCCAGATTTCTATAAAAAAACGAATGCTATGACTGAAAACGCGGCAGAAACGACTGTTGTCTGGGATATTGTTAGCCTTACAAATGAAAAGGCATTAGCTCACAATTTCTATACAATTTGGAAGAATTCACCGGGTCATTATGCAGCTATGATGATGGGTGATGGTTATAGTCCAGCAGATAAGAACGTACAGTTCCGTGTAGCTCTGGGATTCGCAAATCACTCACTTACTTCAGATAATCCAACAAACGTTGTGGCAATGATGGAAATTGCATCTATGATGGACTAAGATAAAAACGAACAAGATAGAGATTCTGATTACCAGAATTCTAGTCTTGTTCGTTTTGTTTTTTAAAATTTAGTCAACTTTTCCACCTTCAACAACTAGGTCATCTGCCTTAGCAGCGTCACCGTAGGTTGGGTGAAGTGTTTTTTCATAGGCCTTATGGAAGAAGTTTTCTTTGCCTAATTTTTCAATATCTTTATTGATGAAGTCTAGCAATTCTTGGTTGCCTTTTTGGACTGCTGCTGCGATGGTATCTGGATCACCGAGGGAAGTAATACCGACTTCAAATCCTTTGTTTTCAAGCGCCCAAGCTAGGACTTCCGTATTGTCAGTAGAGAAGGCATCTCCACGTCCGTCAAGAAGGGCTTGGTAAGAGTCGCTGTATTGGTCGTATTTTTGGAGTTTGATTTCTGGATGATTCTTTTCAAAATAAGTCTCAGCAGTTGTTCCTTTTGTGACAATCAAGGTTTTACCTTCCAATTGTTTGACATCTGTAATGAGACCAGTCTTAGGCGATACGACACCAAGTGAAACTTTCATGTAAGGAAGGGCAAAATCAACTTGTTTCTTGCGTTCGTCAGTTACTGTAAAGTTGGCAAGAGTAATATCCACCTTGTTTGAAATCAAGTATTCAGCACGGTTGGCAGCATCGACAGAAACGTATTTAACCTTGACACCAAGGTCTTGAGCTAGTTGGTTCCCAAGCTCAATATCGTAACCTTGGTAAGAACCATCATTGTCAACGTAGCCAAACGGTTTTTTGTCTCCAAATACGGCGATTCGTAGCTCACCGCTTTTTTTGATTTCATCGATTGTGCGAGCCTTGGCAGTTGTTTTACCTGACGATGAACCAGCATTTCCACCTGAGCTACAAGCTGTGACAAAGATAAGGGCAAAGGCAAGTGCTAAAACAGTTAAAAGTGGTTTGAGTAGTTTCATAAAAATCTCCTTTATAGATATGAGCCAAATTGGCTAAAGTCAAAGACATTTAAAAATTCCTGGGCTCGTTTGGTTTGCGGATTGGTAAAGAAGGCTTGAGCCGTTCCCTCTTCAGCAATTTTCCCTTGGTCTAGGAAGATAATGCGGTCCGCAATAGCTTGAGCAAACTGCATTTCGTGGGTTACTAAAATCATGGTGCGGCCTTCTTGGGCCAAATCATTGATAAGTTCCAGAACCTCACGCACCATTTCTGGATCCAGTGAAGCAGTCACTTCATCAAAAAGGATGATTTCTGGATGCATGAGCAGGGCACGGACAATTGCAACCCGTTGTTTTTGTCCGCCAGATAATTGACGGGCAAAGCTATGTTGTTTATCCAGCAAACCCACACGCTCTAGTAATTGCAAAGCTTCTTCAGTTACTTCTTTTTTGTCCCGTCCCTGTGCTTTGATAGGTCCTAGGATGAGGTTTTGAAGGACATCCAGATGGGGAAAGAGTTCATAGCTTTGAAAGACCATACCAATCTTTTGGCGAACTAAGTGAAAGTCTTTTTTATTTTCAACGATGGACTGACCATCCAGCAGGATATCTCCACCTTGAATACTTTCTAAGCCATTGAGGCAACGAAGCAGGGTACTTTTTCCACAACCAGATGGCCCTAGGATGACTACAACTTCCCCTTTTTTGATATCTAGGGATAGTCCTTGGAGGATGGGATTGTCTCCGAAGGATTTTTTTAGTTCCTTGATTTCTAAGATAGTTTCAGACATTTAGTTCCTCCAATGTTTTTCTAAGTGAGTGGATAGTTTGGAAATAGGGAAGCAGATTGCGAAATACAAGACTAGAATGGTTCCATAAATCCAGAAGGAAGCGGTTGGGATGGTCAGGCGATTGCTGTCGATGATTTGTTGCCCAACCTTAGTAACCTCAACAACCCCAATCAAGACAACCAAGGAAGTGGTTTTAATCATCCGAGTGACAAGGTTAATGGCCTGAGGTAGCAGTCTTCTCAAAACCTGTGGGATGATGATGTGGTAGTAAAGTTGAACATTGGTCAAACCTAGCGCCTGTCCACTTTCAAACTGATGCTTAGGGAGGGAAGTGATGGCTCCACGGACCAAGTCCCCCATTTCAGCTGTTCCCCAGAGGGTAAAAACGATAATAGCAGAAGTCTCGCCTGAGATATTGATATTAAAGTTTCGAGCCAAGCCAAAGTAAACGATGAAAAGTAGCACCAGCTGGGGCATGATACGGATAAATTCCAGATACAATCGTGTTAAAAATCGTATGATTCTAGAATGGGAGGTCATGATGATTCCCATGACTGTTCCGAACATCATGGATAAGAGGACAGACAGGATGGATATCCCAATCGTAACGCCCAATCCCTGTAAAATCCGCAGGAGATTATTTCCCTGAAAGAGTACTTGGATTCCCGAATCCTGCATGGCGGAGCCTCCTTTCTATCCAACTAAAGACCAGTGAGATGGGTAGCAGCATGATCAGATAAGCAACTACCAACATAGTTAGCGCAATGTCTGTCTCATAGTAGAGCCCAATCAAGTCCTTGGCGACGTACATGAGGTCGGCCAAAGCCACTGCTGAGAAAACAGAGGTTTCCTTGATGAGGAAAATGACATTGGCACTAAAGGAAGGTAGGGCCACCGCTGTTGCTTGCGGAAGAACCACATAGCGAAAGACCTGTACAGGTGTCAGACCGATAGCTAATCCAATCTCCTGCTGGGTTTGACTGACGGCTTCCAGCCCACTTCGGAAAGATTCTGCCATATAGGAGCCTCCTAAAAACACCAGTCCTAAAGTGGCACAGACTTCTGAAGATAGGACAATCCCTACTCTAGGAAGACCGAAGTAGAGAAAGAAGAGTTGAATCAAAAGGGGCGTATTGCGTGACAATTCAATATAGGCTGTCGCTACTTGCGCCAAAACAGGGATTTGATAGTGTCGGATGATACTAATGATTAAACCGAGCAGAAAGGATCCCAGAATTCCCCAAACTGCAATATGCAAGGTTAGAAGAAATGCCTTTTGATATAGTGGTAGATATTGTTCAACAATGGACCAATCCAAAAATAGAACCTCCCATCTAGAAATAATACAGTTATTGTAGCACTTAAAATCTCCTTTGGATAATATCTATTTTTTATTGCCCTTATAAGGATTTTTTATCATAGACATAAAATTTCTGAAATTTCCAAACAAAATATTTGAAAAATTTTGAAAAAAGAGTTAAGATATTTTTGTAATATACAAAGTAAACGCTTACTTATTAAGGAGGGCATTTTATGTCATACAAAACAAGCAATGCAGAAGGTCATGTAGATTTCATCAATACCTATGATTTGGAGCCAATGGCGCAACAAGTTATTCCTAAAGCAGCATTTGGCTATATCGCTAGTGGGGCGGAAGATACTTTCACTTTACGTGAGAATATTCGTGCCTTTAACCACAAACTCATCGTTCCGCATACGCTTTGCAATGTAGAAAATCCAAGTACAGAGATTGAATTTGCAGGTGAAAAATTGTCTTCACCAATCATCATGGCGCCTGTTGCGGCTCATAAATTGGCAAATGAACAGGGTGAAGTGGCGACTGCGCGTGGTGTGCATGAGTTTGGGTCCCTCTATACAACCAGTTCTTACTCTACTGTCGATCTTCCAGAAATTACAGAAGCCCTTCAAGGGACACCTCATTGGTTCCAATTTTACTTTAGTAAAGATGACGGGATTAACCGCCACATCATGGACCGTGTGAAGGCTGAAGGTTATAAAGCGATTGTCTTGACGGCAGATGCGACTGTAGGGGGCAATCGTGAGGTTGATAAGCGTAATGGTTTTGTCTTCCCAGTTGGCATGCCGATTGTTGAAGAATACCTGCCAGAAGGTGCTGGTAAATCAATGGATTTTGTTTACAAATCAGCTAAACAACGCTTGTCTCCACGTGATGTAGAATTTATTGCTGAATACTCAGGACTTCCTGTGTATGTCAAGGGACCACAATGCCGTGAGGACGTTGAACGTTCGCTTGCTGCGGGAGCTTCTGGTATCTGGGTAACCAACCATGGTGGCCGCCAAATCGACGGTGGACCAGCTGCCTTTGACTCACTTCAAGAAGTAGCAGAAGCAGTTGACAAACGCGTACCAATTGTCTTTGACTCAGGTATTCGTCGTGGTCAACACGTCTTTAAAGCCTTGGCTTCAGGAGCAGACTTGGTAGCTATTGGCCGCCCGGTTATCTATGGTTTGGCTCTCGGTGGTAGTGTTGGTGTACGTCAAGTCTTTGAACACTTGAATGCAGAATTGAAGACAGTCATGCAGTTGTCTGGAACTCAGACTATTGAAGATGTCAAACACTTCAAACTCCGTCACAACCCGTACAACCCAACTTTCCCAGTTGACCCTCGTGACTTAAAATTGTATTGATAAAACAGCTTGCCTCCACTTGATGTGGAGGTTTTTCTTCGTCTATAGGAGGAAGAAATCACCATTAAAAACAATATAAATATATTTTCTAATCAAATATCTTGCTAGGGCTTTCATTTTTTGCTATACTGGTGCAGTAATTAAATAATAAAGACATTTGGGGTGCTTTAGGCTGAGATGATACCCATTGAACCTGATACAGTTAATACTGGCGAAGGGAAATGTGAAACGTTTTTTCGTATGGCGAAATGAACAATCTAATCTTGTAAGCTAAACTCTAATTCTTGATTGTAATTGGAGTTTTTTTGTTTATACAAACTGGATAGGCTTGTTTAGGTATCTCTCTGCAAATGCCCTCGATTTTCTTTAAAAAGGTCAAGTAAAACTAGGATTTTCTTGATGTTTTGTTGATTACGAACGAGTAAAGAGAGGAAAAGTAAATATGGAAACACAAGACTATGCATTTGAGCCAGGTTTGACTGTTGGAGAATTATTAAAAAGCAGTCAGAAGGATTGGCAGGTTGCAATCAATCATCGTTTTGTTAAGGAACTTTTTGCGGGGACAATTGAGAATAAGGTCTTAAAAGACTACCTAATTCAAGATTACCACTTCTTTGATGCCTTCTTATCCATGCTGGGTGCTTGCGTAGCCCACGCAGACCAGCTTGAATCCAAGCTTCGTTTTGCCAAGCAACTAGGCTTTCTTGAAGCAGATGAAGACGGTTATTTCCAAAAGGCTTTCAAAGAGTTAAAAGTATCTGAGAATGACTATCTGGAAGTGACCTTGCATCCTGTAACAAAAGCCTTTCAGGAGCTTATGTATTCTGCTGTTTCATCATCAGACTACGCTTATCTTTTGGTCATGCTGGTCATTGCAGAAGGTCTCTATTTAGACTGGGGTTCTAAAGATTTGGCTTTACCTGAAACCTATATTCATTCGGAATGGATCAATCTCCACAGAGGTCCTTTCTTTGCAGAGTGGGTTCAATTTCTGGTTGACGAACTCAATCGTGTTGGGAAAGGTCTAGAAGATTTGACAGAACTTCAGCAACGCTGGAACCAAGCAGTTTCTCTAGAATTAGCCTTTTTTGATATTGGTTATGAATTATAGGATGAATTTAATCTTTTTATATAGATTAAAAGAATTAACAAACAAAATATATAAATATATTTTCCAGCCAAATATCTTGCTAGGGCTTTCAATTTCTGTTATACTAGCACAGTAATTAAATAATAAAGACATTTGGGGTGCTTTAGGCTGAGATGATACCCATTGAACCTGATACAGTTAAGACTGGCGAAGGGAAATGTGAAATGGTTTTGTATTTATAGAAACTAACCATCTAATCTTGTAAGCTGAACTCTAATTCCTATCTGTAATTAGAGTTTTTTCTTTTACGAAACTGGATGAAGATGATACAAAGCATTTAGGTAGCTCACATTGAATGCCCCACTTTTCTTTAAAAAAGGAGTTTTTATGTTGAAAAAATGGCAGTTAAAAGATGTTATTTTACTTGCTTTCTTGTCTATCTTTTTTGGTGGCGTTTTTGTGGGTTCAGGTTATCTGTTTGATATCCTCACTCTGATTTTAGCCCCTCTTGGTTTGCAGGCCTTTGCCAATGAAATCCTCTTTGGTCTCTGGTGTATGGCTGCGCCCATTGCGGCCATCTTTGTTCCAAGAGTCGGAAGTGCAACGATTGGAGAAGTGCTAGCTGCGCTTGCTGAAGTTCTTTATGGTAGCCAATTCGGTCTAGGTGCCCTTTTGTCTGGCTTGGTTCAAGGTTTGGGAAGTGAACTTGGTTTTATCGTAACCAAGAATCGCTATGAAAGTTGGCTCTCTCTAACTGCCAATAGTATTGGGATTACGCTTGTTAGCTTTGTCTATGAATACATTAAGTTAGGTTACTACGCCTTTTCACTTCCTTTTGTTCTTTCCTTACTTGTAGTACGTTTTATTTCCGTCTTTTTCTTCTGTACTATCTTGGTTCGTGCCATTGTCAAACTTTATCATCAGTTTACAACTGGAGGGAAGGCATAGATGGGTCTGGAATTACGGGAGATTCAGTCCCCAATTTTTTCGGAACCGATTGATTTTACTTTTCATGGGCAAGCCTTTACCTTGTTAGTTGGGAGCAGTGGTTCAGGGAAATCGAGTCTCTTTCAATTGATTGCCCAAGTCAGTTCTCTTCCCTATAGCGGTCAAGTCCTGATAAATGGGAGCGAGGTCAGTCAGTTTTCTATCATCGAACGTGTCCAGACGGTTGGTATTCTCTTTCAAAATCCCAATCATCAATTTACCATGGAGAACTTGTTTGAGGAGCTGGTTTTTACCTTGGAAAATATCGGCCATCCCGTTCAGGAAATTGATTCTAAAATAGCAGAGGTGGTCCAGCAATGTCGCTGCAAGGACATCTTGCACCGTCCCATCCATCACTTATCAGGTGGGGAAAAGCAAAAGGCTGCTTTGGCTGTTCTCTTTGCTATGAATCCTAGGGTCTATCTCTTGGATGAACCTTTTGCTTCCATTGATCGCAAGAGTAGGATAGAGATATTGGAGATTCTAAAAGAGTTGGCTTCTAATGGGAAGACAGTTATTTTGTGTGACCATGATTTAACGGACTATGAAGCCTATATCGACCATATGGTGGAGCTAAGAGATGGCCAACTAAGGGAAGTGTTTCAAATCCCTACCTCTGAGATGACACAGGTTGCTTCAAAGGAAGTTGCTTCTAGCCCAGAACTATTCCATATGGAGCGTGTGACTTGTGAGCTGGATAAGCGTCCCCTCTTTTCAATTGCGGATTTTACATTCTATCAAGGAATTTCCTGTATCTTGGGTGACAATGGTGTCGGGAAATCAACCCTCTTTCGCTCCATTCTTCAATTTCAAAAGTATAAGGGGCGCATTACTTGGAAGGGTTCGGTTCTAAAAAAGAAAAAGAGTTTGTATCATGACCTGACGGGTGTTGTTCAGGAAGCTGAGAAACAGTTTATCAGAGTTAGTCTGCGAGAGGAACTTCAATTAGACGGACCTGATTCTGAAAGAAATCAGCGTATTCTCCAAGCTTTACGGTATTTTGATCTGGAGCAGGCGCTTGATAAGAGTCCCTATCAATTAAGTGGTGGTCAGCAAAAGATTCTTCAGCTCTTGACCATCTTGACCAGCAAGGCTTCTGTGATTTTACTAGATGAACCTTTTGCAGGTTTGGATGATAGAGCTTGCCATTATTTTTGTCAGTGGATTGTGGAGGACAGAAATCAAGGAAGAAGTTTTCTGATCATTAGCCATCGTTTAGATCCTTTGATCTCTGTGGTTGATTATTGGATTGAGATGACTAGTCAGGGGCTCAGTCATGTGAAAGAAGTGACAATTACTAAACCAATCACATCTCAGAGTAGCAATACCCAAGGGGAGGTGAAGTAGTATGGTCAAAGTAGCAACCCAGACACCGATTATCAGTCTCTTCTTGCTGATTTTATCCTTGGAAACATCTTTCATTCCTTCGATTGCTCTTAATCTTTCGGTAGTAGCATTTTGTATTCTCTTTATGCTCTGTTACCTTCGATTTAAAGTATTGGCTTGGATGATTCTGCTTGCCATTTTGCCATCCTTTGCCAACTACTGGGCAGTTCAGTTACATGGAGATGCTTCGCAGGCAGTTATGCTCGGAACGAGGGCTTTCGTTACAGTTTGTATAGGCCTTGTCTTTGTTTCCTCTATTTCCTTAAAAGAGCTTCTCTTGTACTTGGCTCAAAAGGGGTTATCACGGTCTTGGGCTTATGCCTTGATTGTGGTATTTAATTCCTTTCCTCTCATTCAGCAAGAAATTAAGTCTCTCAAGGAAGCCTGCTTATTACGCGGTCAAGAACTGCATTTTTGGTCTCCCTTGATTTACAGCAAGGTTCTGATGACAGTCTTTAGATGGCGCCATCTTTACCTGAGAGCTCTATCGGCGCATGGATATGACGAACATGCACAGGTGGAGAATCGCTATCGGACTTTTTATATTGCTAAAAAAACAAAATTAATCTACCTGCTTTTCTTTTTATTGCTTCAAACCAGTCTATTTTTATAAAGGAGTTATTATGGAATTTACAGATATTGCGATGGAATTATCCAAGGAAGCTTGGCAGGCTTCCTTTCATCATCCCTTTATTTTACAGTTGCAAGAGGGAAATTTAGACCCTGCAATTTTCCGCTATTACTTGATTCAGGATGCCTACTATCTGAAGGCCTTCTCAGAAGCCTATCACCTCTTGGCTGATAAGACTTTGAATGAGGAAATGAGAAGACTCTTGAAACAAAATGCTCAGAGTCTAGTGGAAGGTGAGTTGTTTATCCGCCAACAATTTTTCAAGGAGTTGGAAATCAGCGATCAGGAAATGGATGAGTATCCAATCGCGCCAACTTGCTATCATTATATCTCTCACATTTATCGTCAATTTGAAGAAGCAAATCTAGCCATTGCTTTTGCGAGCTTGCTGCCTTGTCCTTGGTTATACCATGATATAGGTAAATCACTTAATCTTAAACCATCACCAAATCCTCTCTACCAACAATGGATTGAAACTTATATTACGGATGAGTTGGAGCAGCAGATCAGAGAGGAGGGAGCGCTGGTCAATCAACTCTATCGAGAAAGTGACGAGACAGACAGGAAAAAAATGCTAGATGCCTTCCACATCAGTGTTCATATGGAAGCTAAGTTTTGGGAAATGGCCTACCAACACCAGACATGGAAGAGTGATTTACAGTCTTTAGAAACAGGAGAAGAATAGAAACATGAGAAAGCACCAATTACAAGTTCACAAATTAACCATTTTATCTATGATGATTGCCCTTGATGTAGTCCTTACGCCTATCTTTCGGATTGAGGGAATGGCACCGATGTCCAGTGTAGTCAATATTTTAGCAGGAATCATGATGGGACCTGTTTATGCTTTGGCTATGGCTACAGTGACAGCCTTTATCCGTATGACGACTCAAGGGATTCCGCCTTTAGCTCTCACAGGAGCGACTTTTGGAGCCCTTCTAGCAGGTCTCTTTTATAAGTATGGTCGAAAATTTTACTTTTCTGCTTTGGGAGAAATTTTGGGAACAGGTATTATTGGTTCTATTGTTTCCTATCCTGTTATGGTACTCTTTACAGGATCAGCTGCTAAGCTTAGCTGGTTTATCTACACGCCTCGATTTTTCGGAGCAACCTTGATTGGTACAGCGATTTCCTTTATTGCCTTTCGATTTTTAATCAAGCAGGAATTCTTTAAAAAAGTTCAGGGATATTTCTTTGGTGAAAGGATAGACTGATGCAGGCATTTACAAATCCTTTTCCTCTGGAAACGACTTCCCTCATTCACTGTATTACCAATGAGATTTCTTGTGAGATGCTAGCAAATGGGATTTTGGCTCTGGGATGTAAACCAGTTATGGCAGATGATCCCCGTGAGGTTCTTGATTTTACTAAGCAAAGCCAGGCGCTCTTCATCAATTTGGGGCATTTGTCAGCTGAGAAGGAAAAAGCAATCCGTATGGCAGCTTCTTATGCAGATAAAATTTGTCTCCCAATGGTAGTAGATGCTGTTGGCGTAACAGCTTCATCCATTCGTAAGAGCTTAGTCAGAGACCTTTTAGACTATAGACCTACGGTCCTTAAAGGAAACATGTCAGAAATTCGAAGTCTTGTTGGCTTAAAACATCACGGAGTTGGGGTCGATGCCAGTGCTAAAGATCAAGAAACTGAGGATTTGCTTCAAGTCTTGAAAGACTGGTGTCAGACCTATCCAGGTATGTCATTCTTAGTCACAGGCCCCAAGGACCTCATCGTTTCGAAGAATCAGGTCGCTGTACTGGGAAATGGCTGTGCAGAATTAGACTGGATAACAGGGACAGGAGATTTGGTTGGAGCTTTAACAGCTGTTTTTCTCAGCCAAGGAAAGACTGCCTTTGAAGCTTCGTGTCTAGCGGTCTCTTATCTTAATATCTCCGCTGAGAGAATAGTTGTTCAAGGAATGGGATTGGAAGATTTTCGATACGAAGTTCTCAATCAGCTTTCACTCCTAAAAAGAGATGAAAACTGGTTAGATGCCATCAAAGGAGATGTTTATGAACAGAGAGGCGCTTAGACTGTATCTTGTAACCAATCGCTACCAAGATTCCGTGGAAAGCTTTCTTGAAAAGGTTGAGACGGCTTGCCGTTCAGGGGTTACCATAGTCCAATTACGAGAAAAAAATCTCACAACCAATCAATATTATCAACTGGCGAAACAAGTCAAGGAAATAACAGATGCCTATCAGGTACCCTTGATAATCGATGATCGCTTGGATGTCTGTCTGGCGGTTGATGCTGCTGGTCTGCATATCGGAGACGATGAACTACCAGTTTCGGTTGCCCGACAAGTCTTGGGCCCTGAAAAAATACTTGGTGTCACAGCTAAAACTGTAACAAGAGCTCTTGAGGCAGAAGAAGGGGGAGCAGATTACTTGGGGACAGGAGCCATTTTCCCAACCACCACCAAGGAAAATGCACCCATCACCCTGATTTCAACCTTGAAAACAATTTGCCAAAGGGTCGCTATTCCAGTAGTTGCCATTGGCGGCTTGACTTCGGAGAACATTGACCAACTTATCGGCACGGGCATAGCTGGAGTAGCTGTAGTACGTGATCTGATGCAGGCAGAAGATATAGAGGCAAAAACGCAAGCCTTTTTAACAAAGTTGGATGACATTATTTTCTAATTAATACTCAATGAAAATCAAAGAGCAAATTAGGAAGCTAGTCTCAGGTTGTTCAAAGCACAGCTTTGAGGTTGCAGATAAAGCTGACGTCGTTTGAAGAGATTTTCGAAAAGTATAAAAACTCTCTAATTCCCTTAAAGTGGGAACTAGAGAGTTTTTTTAATCTTTAAAGCTTGTATGGTTGACTGGACCAGAACCATGACCGAGTTGAGGGGCATCTTGGATGGCTTTCGTAATAAAGGCCTTGGCTTTATCGACTGCTTGATAAAGGGTTTTACCCTTGGCAAGTTCAGCAGTAATCACTGCAGCAAAGGTACATCCAGTACCATGTGTATGACAGGTTTGAATTCGTGGACTTTCCCAGACAAATTGGTCATCCTTGGTAAAGAGGAAATCCTTGGCACCGCCTTCGAGATGACCACCTTTGATGACCACAGACTGAGGACCAAATTCTTTTAAAATCAGGCGACCGGCACGTTGCATGTCTTCGGGGTCATGGATTGAAAAACCAACAATCTCTTCTGCCTCAGGAAGATTCGGAGTGATAATAGTTGCAAGGGGAAGCAGGTTTGTTTTTAGGTAGGTTCTGGCACTAGTATCTATCAGGGTATCACCGCTTGTTGCGACCATAACAGGGTCAAGGACATAGGGACAATCCAGCTTTTTAAGATAGGGCTGGATGATTTCCATGATTTCAGTAGTTGCCAACATTCCAGTTTTTACAGCCTGAGGTGGAATATCCGAAAAGACACTCTCCAATTGGGCTTTTAACATTTGAGGAGAAACGTGCTCGATTAATTGAACACCTCTGGTATTTTGAGCGACAAGACTGGTCACAACAGCCATTCCATAGACATCTCTCGCTTGGAACGACTTTAAATCAGCCATAATGCCAGCACCACCACTAGGGTCAGTTCCTGCAATGGTCAAAGCAACGGGTAAATAAGTCATCTAAAACCTCCCAACCAACTGAAGTTTGTATTCTTAAGAACAAGCTAATCTGTTTCAGGAAGGCAATAGAAGACTGCTAGTCCCCATTATCATTTCCACTTCCATCAGCTAGCATTACCTAGATTGAGTCAAAGGGTCTAACAGTTGTTAATCTCAGCTTTACGCACCCCTAGTGGTTGTTTTCTTTTTTCTTTAGTATAGCATATTTTTATAGTTTATATAGTAAGATTTGATTGAAAATCCTTTATCATAGGGTTAAAATTCTATTTTTCAAAGAAAAAATTAATTTTATAGTTGACAAATGTAGATTTTAAGGGTATACTGATAATTGTAATTGACAAATGTAGATTTTGGAGGTGTGATTATGCAGATTTCAGATGCAGAATGGCAGGTCATGAAGATTATTTGGATGCAAGGGGAACAGACTAGTACGGATTTGATCAGGGTTCTGGCGGAGCGGTTCGACTGGTCCAAGTCAACCATTCAAACTCTTTTGGCTCGTTTGGTTGAGAAAGAGTGTTTGACTCGGAAAAAGGAAGGCAAGTTCTTTGTCTATTCAGCCCTTTTAACTTTGGACCAAAGTCAGGATTTACTTGTCCAAGATATCAAGGACAAGGTTTGTTCTCGTAGGATTAAGAACTTGTTGGCTGACTTGATTGCCGAATGTGATTTTACTCAGGCTGACTTGGAAGACTTGGAAGCTGTGGTTTCTGAGAAGAAATCAAGCGCTGTAACAAAAGTAAAATGTAATTGTATGTAAAGGAGACGTCATGTTAAATAGTATTGTAACCATTGTTTGTATTGCCCTTATCGCCTTTATCTTGTTTTGGTTTTTCAAAAAGCCTGAAAAATCTGGACAAAAGGCCCAGCAAAAAAACGGCTACCAAGAGATTCGAGTGGAAGTCATGGGGGGCTATACGCCTGAGTTGATTATCCTCAAGAAATCAGTGCCAGCCCGCATTGTCTTTGACCGTAAGGATCCTTCACCCTGTCTGGACCAAATTGTTTTTCCAGATTTTGGTGTACATGCGGACCTGCCAATGGGTGAAGAGTATGTAGTGGAAATCACGCCTGAGCAGGCTGGAGAGTATGGTTTCTCTTGTGGCATGAATATGATGCACGGCAAGATGATTGTAGAATAGGAGAATGATATGACTGAAATTGTAAAAGCAAGTCTTGAAAATGGTGTTCAAAAAATCCGTATCACGGCAGACAAAGGCTACCATCCAGCCCACATTCAACTGCAAAAAGGAGTTCCTGCTGAGATCACCTTTCACCGTGTGACACCTTCAAACTGTTATAAGGAAATTCTGTTTGAAGAAGAAGGCATCTTGGAACCAATCGGCGTAGACGAGGAGAAAGTCATTCGTTTTACACCTCAAGAATTAGGCCAACATGAATTTTCTTGTGGCATGAAGATGCAAAAGGGAAGCTATACAGTCGTTGAGAAGACTCGAAAATCTCTATCACTTTTACAGCGTTTTTGGATTACTAGTATCTTTACTGTGCCTCTTGTGATCCTCATGATTGGGATGTCGACAGGAGGAATTAGTCACCAAGTCATGCGTTGGGGCACCTTTTTAGCCACAACACCGATTATGCTAGTAGCAGGTGGTCCTTATATCCAAAGTGCTTGGGCTAGTTTTAAAAAGCACAATGCCAACATGGATACCTTGGTTGCTCTGGGAACCCTAGTGGCCTATGGCTATAGCCTAGTTGCCCTCTTTGCAGGTCTCCCCGTTTACTTTGAAAGTGCTGCATTTATCTTCTTCTTCGTTCTTATGGGAGCCGTTTTTGAGGAGAAAATGCGGAAAAATACTTCCCAAGCTGTGGAGAAATTACTTGACTTGCAGGCTAAAACTGCAGAAGTCTTGCGTGAGGATAACTATGTTCAAGTCCCCTTGGACCAAGTCAAGGTAGGTGACCTGATTCGAGTGCGTCCCGGTGAAAAGATTGCTGTTGATGGTGTCGTAGTAGAAGGTATCTCTAGTATTGATGAGTCTATGGTGACAGGTGAGAGTCTGCCTGTGGACAAGACAGTTGGAGATACCGTCATTGGTTCAACCATCAATAATAGTGGAACACTTGTTTTTAGAGCAGAAAAAGTTGGTTCAGAGACTGTTTTGGCTCAGATTGTCGATTTTGTGAAGAAAGCTCAGACCAGTCGTGCGCCGATTCAGGACTTGACGGATAAAATTTCAGGGATTTTTGTCCCAGCAGTTGTCATTTTAGGGATTGTGACCTTTTGGGTTTGGTTCGTCTTGCTCAGGGATAGTGTAGTCGTGCTTGGAGCGAGCTTTGTGTCTTCTCTTCTCTACGGAGTGGCAGTTTTGATTATCGCCTGCCCTTGTGCCTTGGGACTTGCAACACCTACAGCCCTTATGGTGGGGACAGGTCGCAGTGCCAAGATGGGAGTTCTCCTCAAAAATGGAACGGTTCTACAGGAAATCCAGAAAGTCCAAACTATTGTTTTTGATAAGACAGGAACTTTGACGGAAGGGAAACCTGTGGTCACAGATATCATAGGCGACGAAGTAGAAGTGCTTGGATTGGCAGCCTCCTTGGAAGAAGCTTCTCAACACCCACTGGCTGAAGCCGTTGTGAAACGAGCGACTGAAACTGGACTTGAGCTTCAAACTGTTGAAAATTTCCAAGCCTTGCACGGAAAAGGTGTTTCAGGGCAAATCAATGGAAAACAAGTTTTGCTTGGAAATGCTAAAATGCTGGATGGGATGAACATTTCAAGCACTTATCAGGAAAAACTAGAAGAACTGGAAAAAGAAGCTAAGACAGTTGTGTTCTTAGCTGTGGACAATGAAATCAAAGGCTTGCTTGCTCTGCAAGATATTCCTAAGGAAAATGCTAAGCTTGCCATCAGTCAGTTGAAAAAACGAGGTCTTAAAACAGTCATGCTGACAGGAGACAATGCAGGTGTGGCGCGTGCTATTGCCGATCAGATCGGAATCGAAGAGGTCATTGCAGGTGTCTTACCAGAAGAAAAAGCCCATGAAATCCATAAACTACAAGCGGCTGGCAAAGTAGCCTTTGTAGGTGATGGTATCAATGACGCTCCTGCCCTTAGTGTAGCAGATGTGGGGATTGCTATGGGAGCTGGAACAGATATCGCTATCGAGTCAGCAGATTTGGTGTTGACAACCAATAATCTCTTAGGTGTGGTGCGTGCCTTTGACATGAGTAAGAAAACCTTTAATCGAATTCTGCTCAATCTTTTCTGGGCCTTTATCTACAATGTCGCCGGAATTCCGATTGCAGCAGGAGTCTTTTCAGGTGTTGGACTGGCCCTCAATCCAGAACTGGCAGGTCTAGCTATGGCCTTTAGTTCTGTATCCGTTCTGACTAGTTCACTCTTACTAAACTTTAGTAAAATAGATTAAAAGCGGGCTTGCTCGCTTTTTATACTCTTCGAAAATCTCTTCAAACCACGTCAGCTTTATCTGCAACCTCAAAGCTGTGCTTTGAGCAACCTGCGACTAGCTTCCTAGTTTGCTCTTTGATTTTCATTGAGTATTATAAAACAGAAACTAAAAATGTTTTCAAACTGTACTGTAATAGAGAATAAAAACTTCTGAGCAGATTCTTAGTAAAGTCAAAATAAATGTGATAAATTAGTATTGTAAAAATTTACTGAAACGTTTTCAAAAACTATATGAAACCTTTTTTAGTAGATTTAAAAATATTTGAAGGAGAGTTATCATTATGACTCAAGGGAAAATTACTGCATCTGCAGCAATGCTTAATGTATTGAAAACATGGGGCGTAGACACAATCTACGGTATCCCATCAGGAACACTCAGCTCATTGATGGATGCTTTGGCTGAAGACAAAGATATCCGCTTCTTGCAAGTTCGTCACGAAGAAACAGGTGCTCTTGCAGCGGTTATGCAAGCTAAATTCGGCGGCTCAATCGGGGTTGCAGTTGGTTCAGGTGGTCCAGGTGCGACTCACTTGATTAACGGTGTTTACGATGCAGCTATGGATAACACTCCATTCCTAGCAATCCTTGGATCACGTCCAGTTAACGAACTCAACATGGATGCTTTCCAAGAATTGAACCAAAACCCAATGTACAACGGTATCGCTGTATACAACAAACGTGTAGCTTACGCTGAGCAATTGCCAAAAGTAATCGACGAAGCTTGCCGTGCTGCAGTTTCTAAAAAAGGTCCAGCTGTTGTTGAAATCCCAGTAAACTTCGGTTTCCAAGAAATCGACGAAAATTCATACTACGGTTCAGGTTCATACGAACGTTCATTCATCGCTCCTGCTTTGAACGAAGTTGAAATCGACAAAGCTGTTGAAATCTTGAACAATGCTGAACGTCCAGTTATCTATGCTGGTTACGGTGGTGTTAAAGCTGGTGAAGTGATTACTGAATTGTCACGTAAAATCAAAGCACCAATCATCACAACTGGTAAAAACTTTGAAGCCTTTGAATGGAACTATGAAGGTTTGACAGGTTCTGCTTACCGTGTTGGTTGGAAGCCAGCCAACGAAGTGGTCTTTGAAGCAGACACAGTTCTTTTCCTTGGTTCAAACTTCCCATTTGCTGAAGTTTATGAAGCATTCAAGAATACTGAAAAATTCATCCAAGTGGATATCGACCCTTACAAACTTGGTAAACGTCATGCCCTAGACGCTTCAATCCTTGGTGATGCAGGTCAAGCAGCTAAAGCTATCCTTGACAAAGTGAACCCAGTTGAATCTACTCCATGGTGGCGTGCAAACGTTAAGAACAACCAAAACTGGCGTGATTACATGAACAAAATCGAAGGTAAAACTGAGGGTGAATTGCAATTGTATCAAGTTTACAATGCAATCAACAAACATGCTGATCAAGACGCTATCTACTCAATCGACGTAGGTGACACTACTCAAACATCTACTCGTCACCTTCACATGACACCTAAGAACATGTGGCGTACATCTCCACTCTTTGCGACAATGGGTATTGCCCTTCCTGGTGGTATCGCTGCTAAGAAAGACAATCCAGATCGCCAAGTATGGAACATCATGGGTGACGGTGCATTCAACATGTGCTACCCAGACGTTATCACAAACGTTCAATACGACCTTCCAGTTATCAACGTTGTCTTCTCAAATGGTAAATATGCCTTCATCAAGGACAAATACGAAGACACAAACAAACACTTGTTTGGTTGTGACTTCCCTAATGCTGACTATGCGAAAATCGCTGAAGCTCAAGGTGCTGTAGGATTTACAGTTGACCGTATCGAAGACATCGATGCAGTTGTTGCAGAAGCTGTTAAACTCAACAAAGAAGGTAAAACTGTTGTGATCGATGCTCGCATCACTCCACACCGTCCACTTCCAGTAGAAGTACTTGAATTGGATCCAAAACTTCACTCAGAAGAAGCAATCAAAGACTTCAAGGAAAAATACGAAGCAGAAGAACTCGTACCATTCCGCCTCTTCTTGGAAGAAGAAGGATTGCAATCACGCGCAATTAAATAATTCCTTCGTGGAACTTAAAAAGATCGGAGCAATCCGGTCTTTTTATGGAGGATAGTAAATGAATTTAAATCAATTAGATATTATCGTTTCAGATGTTCCCCAAGTCTGTGCTGACTTGGAGCGTATTTTGGATAAAAAGCCCGATTATGTTGATGACAGTTTTGCTCAGTTTACGATTGGCAGTCACTGTCTGATGTTGTCCCAAAATCATTTGATTCCTTTGGAAGATTTTCAGTCAGGAATCATTCTTCATATCGAGGTTGAGGATGTAGACCAGAATTACCAACGGTTGAAAGAACTTGGTATCCAGGTTTTAAACGGACCAACTGTAACCGATTGGGGAACAGAGTCCTTATTAGTTAAAGGGCCTGCTGGTCTAGTGATTGATTTTTATCGTATGAAGTAGGTAATTCTATTATCAAATTTTTTATCTAAACATTCTTGGAGTGAAACTTAAAAAGATCGGAGCAATTCGATCTTTTTTGTATTTATGCGACTTTCAGTCCGTCTCGCTCCGTTAGGTGCGAGACAAAAAACCACCCGTTTTCACGGGTGGTTATGATTTCTACACTTATTGTTTGGCTTCCTGTTTTAATTGTTGCACCTGTTCCTCGTACTGGACAAGCTCCCTGTCTTTTATATTGATAGTCGCTTCTGCTTCAGCAATGCGGCTTCTCAGATCTTGAGTCTTGTTATGGTGATAGCTAATACCAATAGCACTACCAGCAATGATCCCGATTACTAGACAAGTAAAAATCACCAAAATCAAGGGAGCAGATAGTTGTGTAAAGACAAGACTGACAGTTACTGTTTGACGATTGAGTAGACCAAATGAGATCACAATGACTAATAAGCTCAAACCGCCAATTAGATAAGCCTTATCTTTCAGTGACAATTCATTAAATTTTTTTAGCATAAGTTCCTTTTCTCCTGACTATGTTGATAGAAAACTACACACCATTTAGGTATTAACAAAATTCATTTTACTAGAAAATTTCGATACTGTCAATAATTTCTAACGGCTTATTTACCATCAATCAATCGATTCATTGAAAAGGAGTATTCATTTTCTAATATTTGATTGAGTAAACAGAACGGAGCAATTCGGTCTTTTTTCTGTTCCCTCTTTCTTATAACAAGATTGTGATAGTTTATATCTTTATAACAAAAGTTTTAAAGACTTGATTGTTTTGAAAGAATATTTTAAAATAAGATTCAGTAAAAATGAAAGAGGTTTTGAAAATGTCTGAAAAACAAATGAAAATTTTAGGTTGGGTAGCGACCTTTATGTCTGTTATGATGTATGTGTCTTACTTCCCACAAATCATGAACAATCTGGCTGGTCAAAAAGGAAATTTCATCCAGCCCTTGGTTGCTGCCATCAACTGTAGTCTCTGGGTTTACTACGGTCTTTTCAAAAAAGAAAGAGATATCCCCCTTGCAGCAGCTAATGCACCAGGTATTATTTTTGGCCTAGTGACGGTTATTACAGCTTTGATTTAAAAGGAACAGAGGAGACTAGTTTTCAGTCTTCTTTTTTGTTTCAGGGGAGGCTATTTACTTTTTCTAGAGGATAATTTTTTAAAAAACAATCTGATAAACTTAAATAGTAGAATAGTATCAGTATGTCACAGTATTTTATAAGAAAAGGTTTACAGAATAAGTTATAATATAAGTAAATGAACAAGCAAATAAGAAAGTGAGTAGAGTTATGACCGAAAAACTGACTTTTCCGGATGGTTTCTTGTGGGGCGGAGCGACAGCTGCCAACCAGTGTGAGGGTGCTTATAATTTAGAAGGTCGTGGATTGGCGAATGTGGATGTCGTCCCCATCGGTCCAGATCGTGAAGCCATTATCACAGGTCAGAAAAAGATGTTTTCGTTTGAGGAGGGCTATTTTTACCCAGCCAAGCAAGCTATTGATATGTACCATCATTACAAGGAAGATATTGCCCTTTTTGCGGAAATGGGCTTTAAGACTTATCGTCTATCCATTGCTTGGACTCGGATTTTTCCTAAGGGCGACGAAACAGTGCCAAATGAAGCTGGTCTAGCCTTTTATGAGGATTTATTTAAGGAGTGCCACAAGTATGGTATCCAACCTCTGGTGACTATCACTCATTTCGACTGTCCTATGCACTTGATTACAGAGTACGGTGGTTGGCGCAATCGTCGGATGTTAGACTTCTATGAAAAACTTTGTCGCACACTCTTTACCCGCTATAAGGGTTTGGTCAAATATTGGCTTACCTTCAACGAAATCAACATGATTCTCCATGCCCCCTTTATGGGAGCTGGGCTCTGTTTTGAAGAAGGAGAAAATCAAGAACTGGTTAAATATCAGGCTGCACACTATGAGTTGGTAGCTTCAGCTCTTGCGACAAAGATTGCCCACGAAATTGACCCAGAAAATAAGGTGGGATGTATGTTGGCTGCAGGGCAATACTATCCTAACACAGCCCATCCAAGAGACTACTGGGCAGCCATGGAGGAAGACCGCAAGAGTTACTTCTTCATTGATGTTCAAGCGCGTGGGGAATACCCAAACTACGCCAAGAAGCAGTGGGAGCGTGAGCGAATCGAGATTCAAATGACTGCAGAAGATTTAGAGTTGTTGAAGGACAATACTGTTGACTTTGTTTCCTTCTCTTACTATGCAAGTCTAGTAGCCTCAGGTGATCCAGAAGTTAAAGAATTAACTGCTGGAAATATCTTTGCCTCTCTCAAAAATCCTTATCTTGAATCCTCAGAATGGGGATGGCAGATTGACCCACTTGGTCTTCGTATCACCCTCAATGCTATCTGGGATCGTTACCAAAAGCCAATGTTCATCGTGGAAAACGGTCTAGGTGCTATGGATACACCGGATGAGAATGGTCATGTAGCAGATGACTATCGGATTGCTTACTTAGAGGCTCATATCAAGGCCATGCGAGATGCCATTTACCAAGATGGCGTTGACTTGCTTGGTTATACGACTTGGGGCTGTATCGATCTGGTTTCAGCTGGAACAGGCGAAATGAACAAGCGCTATGGCTTTATCTATGTAGATCGAGATAATGCTGGTCATGGAAGCCTCAAACGTAGCAAGAAGAAATCCTTCTATTGGTACAAGGATGTCATTGCCAGCAATGGTGCAAGCATTGAGTAGAGCACATTTGTTCACTATTTTTATAAAATCTTCTCCCTACTTTATAAGATATGAAAAAGAGTTCAATTAGATGGAGCTTTTTGCTATAATGAGGGAGAAAAATCAGATAGGAGATTGACATGTCAGAACCATTATTTTTACAATCAGTTATGCAAGAAAAAATCTGGGGTGGTACCAGGCTACGTGATGAGTTTGGCTACGACATTCCAAGTGAAAAAATTGGAGAATATTGGGCCATCTCAGCCCATCCAAATGGTGTCTCTAAAGTTGCCAATGGTTGTTTTGAGGGAACAGACCTTGCTACTTTGTATGCGGAACATCGTGAATTGTTTGGCAATCGTCCAGAACCTGTATTTCCACTTTTGACCAAAATCCTCGATGCCAACGACTGGCTCAGTGTTCAAGTTCATCCAGACGATGCATATGGGCTAGAACATGAAGGTGAGCTAGGTAAAACAGAATGCTGGTACATCATCTCTGCGGATGAAGATTCAGAGATTATCTACGGTCATAATGCCGAGTCAAAAGAAGAACTCCGTCAGCAAATAGAGGACAAGAACTGGGATGCCTTACTTACCAAAGTCCCTGTTAAGGCTGGAGATTTCTTCTATGTACCAAGCGGAACCATGCACGCTATCGGGGCAGGCATCTTAATTCTTGAAACACAACAGTCTAGTGATACAACCTACCGTGTCTATGACTTTGACCGCAAGGATGATAATGGCAACTTGCGTGAACTTCACCTTGAAAAATCAATTGATGTTTTGAATATTGGTGAGCCTGCTAACAGCCGACCCGTAACTGTCAAAGCTGATGATTTGCGTTCCACTCTCCTTGTATCCAATGATTTCTTTGCAGTTTACAAGTGGGAAATTACTGGAAAAGTTGATTTTGAGAAGACAGCTGATTATAGCTTGTTTAGTGTCTTAGCTGGCCAAGGTCAACTAACTGTTGATGGAAAGAACTATCCAATCCAAAAAGGTAGTCACTTTATCCTACCAAGCGATGTTGAAGCATGGACTTTGGAAGGTCAAGGTCTAGAGTTGATTGTTAGTCATCCATAAAAAGAAAGGGCCTGAGTTCATTACGAGCC
>NZ_JAPVZM010000021.1:0-27399 GCF_041432335.1 Streptococcus sp. 20925_1_24
AAAGAAAACTTCAGACCAATCACAAAAGGTGAATATCTGAAGTTTTCTTTTATTTGTAAGTTATCACCATAAAGGTTAATAGTAGAACAAATAAAGCCAAACTCACCAATAAAGTGAGCACCTTGACCAAGGTGTTGCTCTGCCAGTAACTTGGTTTACCAATATTACTAGTGGCATCCATGGAAAAGAGTTGATTTTGACGGGGTTGTATAGTTACCAATACAATCAAAGCAAGAGATAGGATAATAGCTAAAACAATTAGTACTTCAATCATAGACCTACCTCAAAATTCCCAGCAAAGTAAAGAGCAAACCAATCAGAATCATCAAGCCCAGTAAGAGTGAAAAAGTCTTACTAATCTTTTCCCCTCGGGTTTCTTTTTCCTTCTTGATGGGTTTTTGTTTCAACTCTTCCATGCGACCTTCAACGTCTTTGTAAAATAAATCTTCGTCTGACATATTAGCCTCCTAAAACAGTTTGCATGGTTTCCTGATATTGCACCAAGTCAACATAATTTGCATGTTGGCCTTGTTTGCCAAGTGCCTGACGCATTTGATCAACATCTGAAAGGGCCAGTTTAATGGTCTCAACCAAAGCAGCAACTTCACTACTTTCAAATAGATGTTCAGGAGCGATATAGAGTTTATTGTGCACTGTCTGATTAAATCCAAGAATCAAGAGATTATGTTCAAAGGCCTGACGCACCGCCTGCAACAACTCATTACTGTGGTTTATATCCAAGTAAATATCCGACAATTGATAGAGCTCCTGAATCTTCTGCGGACTAGCATTCTGGTAAAGGACCACATTAGGATAGCGAAGCATGTCTAAGAGCTTAGAAGACATCTCTGTCACCGCTGCGATACGGAAAGTAACATCAGGCAAAGCTTCTACGATTGCTTCTATTTGCTCAATCTGATCGGAATTAGTCAAGATTAAGGCATCTCGTCTTAGGAAATTATCGCGTTTAAACTGATAATGGTAACCCAAGTGCACAAACTGATCATGGTATTTCTCGTCAGTTAACTCCAAAGCGCGCTCATAAGTCGCCTTATTGGGAATAATGATTTTCTTAGTACGCACATCATCGCTTTCCAAAATCAACTGCATATTGCCTGGAATAGCATCATAGAGAGGTTCCTGCCAAACTAGGATATCTGAGCCAGATTTATCTGGAAAATGGAAAGATGTCAAAAACGAGGTAGATAAGCTATTAAAGATAATGTGGTCAAGATTCACATTCAAACCTTGTAGGAAATCTATGATAAAAGCTACTCGATTAGAAAAATGACGCAAGCCTTGTCCTTCTAAGGTCAAAAGAATATCACCTGTGATATGGTTTTCCAAAATAACTTCCTTTTGATCTACGTCCCGATAGGAAGTCATAATAGCTTGACCAGAAACATCATAGGTGGTTTTAGCAAAGCAAATTCCGAAACGATTATAGTGATCTACTTGAAAAATTCGACCTGCTGGTGTTTTCCATTCGACTTTTTTTACCAAACGCGCCTGTAAACCATCTGCAAAATGAATCACTGCCCGTTCTTGATTGAGGTCATTAATCATTGCAGACTGATTATCGCCAGCAATTTCCCAAAAGTCTGGTACAGGAACTTGGTTAAAGTATAAGGGTTTACCACTGTCATAACCCAAATAATAGGTAAAGGGGGAGACAACTCCATACGGTAAGAATCCATCTGGTTCAATAACCACAGCCAAATCAGACAGTTCAGCTTCAGTCAGACTATAGTTCAAATCTTGGCTTTCTTGATTATATACATCAAATAACTGAATCATCCACTACCTCCTTGATTGTTTCTTCCCATGTGTTTAGAATCTCTTGAGTCAAGAATGACTCTGCTATCTGGTATGACTTCTCTCTCATACCTTCCAAACGATTCTCCAAATAAAGTTGGCAAATCTTTTCTGCATAAGCTTTCTTGATTTCATCCTCCACATGGTCAGATGAGCTTGGAATCAAGTAGCCATTTTTACCGTCTTCAATGAAAGTTTGATTTCCATATGGAACATCAAAGCCAATCAATGGCAAACCTGAACTAATAGCTTCCATCAAGGTCAAACCAAATCCTTCGCTAGTAGAAGCTGTCAAATATACCTCATACCGACTATAAATCTGCGAAAGTTCCGCATGCCCCTTGAGCTGAATATAATCCTCAGCCTGATGATTTGCAATAATTTCTCGAAGAAGAGAATCTTCTCCACCGCTCCCATAAATATCAAAAGTTAATTCCGGTAACTCTTTATGAGCTTCAATCACAGCTTTCACAAGCCAATCAATGTGTTTTTCCTTGGCTAGACGAGAAGCTGTAATGAGAGAAAATGGTTTACGCTTCTCTTGTGGTTTTGTTAATTCATCAACACTTCCAACTGGAATGGTTACAATCTTAGGAGCATGCGTAGTATAGTGAGCAAACTGTTGCTCTAAGACTTCCTTTTGGCGATCCGTTGAAACGATAAAAAGATCAACCTTATCTGCATTGGTAAACTGATAGTCATAGTAGTTGTTCCAAAGGATATAGTCCTCGTTTGTAGCATTTTCACTATAATGCTCCGCATGAACAACTACCGCTAGATGCGCCTCTTGCGCTTCCTCAAAAACAACCTGCCCAATGCCTGTTTCACGATCTAAAATCACTAGATCTGATTTACTTAAACGAAGAGTCTTCATGAAATAACGTATCAAGGCAGGCTTCCCATATAAAATCTTATCCTTAAAACGATAAACTTCTTCCTTCCCTTGATTCATCAAGATATCATAGGCCGGAGTCCCGTCTTCATTGTAAAAAGTCCTTTGGTATAGGACTGCAGCATTGTCCTTGGGAGCAAAATATTCGCTACAATAACGCGTATAAGAAAAGTAATCTTTACGAATCAGTTTTCCTTTAAAGACATACTCGGCATGTTGAACCAAGTCCTTGTCCTCATCAACCAAATAACAGGTTACAAACTTATCTTGGTCAGAAAAGAAGACACGCAAGACCTTACCATTCTTTTCTCTACGACTTTCCACACCGCCAAAAATAGCCAGGACATCATCCACTGTCACGCTAGTAGGTGCAATCTTGATGTCTGTAAAATGATTATAAAGCCAGATCACTTGATCATCATCAAAACCAATATTGGCTGTTAAGTGCTGAATGTTATCGGCTAAAATCATATCTGTAAAGATAAACTTAGAGGACAGATTTAATTTCCGAAAAACACCAGCACGATAGGCTTGTGCGTATTCAACACCGCTACTAGCCCAGCCAAGTCCTAAATTTATATTGTAAATTGTCATATTTTCCTCTTTTTATGGGAAATGAGTCATAATCTCACCCTTGGGAGTGACTTCAACCAAGCCCATCAGGAGATTACGCACCATATCCGCACGGATTTGTTCTTTCATAGCTTCAAAGCCAGCATAAGCTTCTTGATAATACTCTACGATTGGATTTTTCTGACTAGCAGACTGACCACCGATAGCCATAGATAACTGTTGTAGATAGTCTACCTGCTCTACCCAGTTGTCATCAATAGCCTTGAGCATAGAAAGTCGTAAAAACTGTTCATATAAGCCATGTTGGTCAAGCAATTCTTTCTTTTCAGAAAGTTCTTTATCAATCACCTGCTTTATAAAGCTACGAACTGCAGTTTTGTCAGTCACATTTACATATTCTGGAACTTCTTTAATATGAAAACTAATATTGGTCACAAGAAAATGGAAGAGTAACTCTCGGCTTTCATATTCTGAAGAAGTCACTTGATCTATGTAACTAGCAATGATTTCCTCTACAACATCCTCTAAGTCACGAGAACCATCTATTAGACGATTTCTTTCTTTATAGACCATATCCCGTTGAATATTCATACTCTCAGCATATTCTAGAGTCTGACGACGTGCCGAACGTCCAGCACTATCACTAGCATGCTGAGCCTTTTCGACTAGTCTTCTGTATTTACGACCTTTCAATACTTCTGGTTGAGTCATATCTTGAACCTGATAGTCTTTGTACTTTTTATGAACCCAAGATGGACCAAATTTCTTGATAACATCGTCCTCCAAGGATACAAAAAACTTACTCATACCAGGATCTCCCTGACGACCAGAACGTCCACGAATTTGCAGGTCGATTCGTTGACTTTCCATCCGTTCCGTTCCAATAACAATCAAGCCCCCAAGTTCTGCGACTCCTTTACCAAGCTTGATATCCGTACCACGTCCTGCCATAGAGGTAGCCACTGTCACAGCCCCCATCTGACCTGACTCGGAGATAATCTGAGCCTCACGCGCCGCATTATTAGCATTTAGGACATTATGGGCAATCCCTTCACGAAGCAAGAGTGACGAATAGAGTTGAGACATTTCAACTGAGCCTACAAAAACGAGTAAGGGATTTCCCTTAGCATGGTATTCCTTGATGTACTCCAAGGATGCATACACTTTTTCAGGTAAAGTAACGTATAGATTATCTGGATAGTCAATCCGTTGTCTAGGACGATTGGTTGGAATGCGCACTACAGACATATTGTAGGTTTCAATAAACTCTTTTTCTGCAACCTTACCTGTCCCTGTCATCCCAGATATCTTATTGAACATCTTAAAAAGGCTCTGATAGGTGATAGAAGCCATAGCCCTTGTCTCTGGAGATAATTTGACATGTTCCTTTGCCTCAATGGCCTGATGGAGGCCTCCTTGTAGTTTGGTCATCTCCATTAGACGACCTGTTCCCTTATCTACCAGTACCATTTCATCCCCACGAATGACATAGTCCTTGTCTTTTGTATAGAGTTTATGGGCTCGTATAGCATAGACTAAATGGCGAGCAAAAACCGCATGTTCTTCCTTGTAAAAATGATCTATTCCTAAAAAGCTTTCTGCAGTTTTAGCCCCCTTGGTAGTGAGCCAGACTTCACCCTTTTCCTCTTTAAAGATATAATCCTCCCCTTCTACCAAAGTCGTTACCAGCGTATCAATAATACCGTAGTGGTTAGATTGAACCCGAGGAGCTCCTGCAATGATAAGAGGTGTCTGGGCACTATCCAGCAAGATATCATCAATCTCGTCAATAATGACGTAATCAAAAGGACGTAAAAATTTCCCCTTTTCATTGGAAGCAAGATTGTCACCCAAATAATCGAACCCTAAAGCTCCATTAGTTGTATAAATGATATCAGATTCATAAATCTTTTTCTTCTCTTCCACGCTTAACTCATCTTGAGGATCATCTGTTAAAGGTACACCAATTGTCAAACCTAAGAAGCGATACACTTGTCCCATTTCTTCAGCATCACGTTTAGCTAGATAGTCATTAGTGGTAATCAGCATGGTACCTTTACCTGTCAGGGCATTGAGATAAACAGGCATAGTGGCTGTCAAGGTTTTCCCTTCACCTGTATTCATCTCAGCAACATTTCCCTGATGGATCACAATTCCTCCCATGACCTGGACATCATAAGGGAACATTCTCAATACGCGTCTATCCGCTTCACGAACAACAGCAAAAGCTTCTACCAACAGGTCATCGAGAGTGGCCCCCTCAGCAAGACGTTGGCGAAATTCCACTGTTTTTGTCGCTAATTCGTTGTCTGATAAAGACTCCATCTCCCCTTTAAGGGCATTAATCTTTCTTAAAATTCTTTTAACTTTCCGAAGTTGAAAATCTTGATAAAAAACTTTAAACACGATTTAACTCCTTAATAGAAAAAGAATAGAAATCTAAGGATTCAAAACCAGCACTTAGAAGGGAGACTTGATAGGTATAGGTATCATCAGGATAGGTAAAATCAAAGACCTTCACTTTTTCAATTTTTTCTTCAATCACATCCCCATATCTATCAAAAAAGGAAATCTTTGTATAGACTCCATTTGTAGGATGGCATTCAAAATCCATACATAATTGATAATCCTGTTTTCTTTTAAGTAAAGGAAGATTGGGCTGAGTTCTAAATGCTTGATAGTTCACACTGGAAAACCAAGTTTTGAGAATCTCTCCAGATGGCAATAGGGAATTATATAATCTAACGCTTTTATCGTGGGAAAACGATACAGTTGACCCATATCTATACGTTCCTCCTACTTCACCCCAATTAATTTCTTGTCTTTGTTTAATAATCATTGACTTCCTCTTCCAAAATCTGATTCCAAAATCATGCGATAAAAATGTAGAAACCAAGCCACATTAGTATTTGTATCATCATTATGTCGTCCATCTGTACCTTTAGATAAAATTTTAGCCCCGGTATAACAAAGATGTTCTACTAACTGATTGTAGGCTTTATTGTCCATATCTTCATCCTTCATATAGGAAAGACCAAAAGTTGTCTGGGTGAAATCAGCCTTTTTAAAAGCATTCCAAAAAATTTGATCCAAATCTTCCATATGTTGGGAACTAACTCCACCCGTCTGATGTCTCAGAACATCAAAAGCGCTATGAAATACACCTGGCGCCTCTAAACGCCCTCTCCTTGCAATAGTCCCAATATTAGCTAATGGCTTCCCGACTATAACTGCACGAGGTTCAAAAGTGGCTCCGTAATAGAGCGATGGAAAAGTCCCCATTGATAAACCTGATAAAATCAAATCTTTAGATGTCAAACCAAGATAATCCAAATAATATTGGATGGTTTCCTTAATCTTATTCTCTAATTCTTGACTTCCAAGGTAAAAGGCTCCACCCTCAAGACGAGGATCTGAGAATAAAAGAAAAGGACATCCTAAATTTTTCATCATCCAATATCCCTCGAATCCCTCGGCAGGACGAAAACCTGAAAAATAAACAGCTAAAGGCGGCTTGAAATCACCTGGATGGAAGAAGTAATTAATTTCATCGCGCTTTCTATCATGTAAAATATTTCCACCAAGGACAAACTTCCCGAATTGTTTGCGACTCCAACGCTGGTGAAGATTTCCTAGTTGAAGTTGCCCTTTACCACGTGCTTCAATGGATACCGTTATATAAAAATTTATCTCTTTACTATTCACAATAATAGCTTTCTGAAGATTGTCTTCACTATAAATTTCCTCTTCAAAAAAGTCATCAACTCCTCCTGCCCAAATTTTACGGATGACAAATCGTATCTCACAATCGCCTTGTTTTTCATACTCTAACCATAACTCTATAGGCAAGTTTTTATACACTATAAAATTATCAGACCAGTAAGCCAGTTGTTGGAAATCATCTCCAAAATGTCCTTCTAGGGTCACATACTCCAATCCTTGATAAGCAATAGAACCTTCAAATGAAGGGTGAATTTGGATTCCAAATGGGAATAATTTATCTCCATACCCCCCACCAAAGAGAGAAGTTGATAAATCATTTAGTAATTGCTGGGGATTCGAAAAATCTACAGCCCGAGCACACCGCTTTTTTAATAAATCAAGAATACCTAAATCTGTCGTTTTAAAATCTTGGCCATAAAAAAGAGTATAGGGCTCAATATGATGAATAAAAGGTAGTAAATCAGATAAATACTGACCATCCTCTATCAAAATTGCATGAAACTTTTTGATGCTATCCATTTCCATCATTTTACGAAGAGCTAGCGGTGAGTTGGGACAGAAATAATACCAATCCATATTTTCAGGAATTTCATAATGATGAGCCCAATTATCAATTCCTATCTGTAGGATTTTATAGTCCTTTGACATCTGTAACCTCCTCAATCCAGTGATGCAGTTTATCTAAGAATCGTTGACCAGTATGTTCCTTGATTTTATCAATAGAGTATACTAGAGCTTGATTCCACTCTTTTAGTCTATCTGTATAGTAATGTGCCGCCTTGGAAAATTCTGTCACATCTGAAATTAAATAACCATTTTTCAAATGTTCTACATAGACGGTTTCGACCTGATTAATTTGAGGAATTCCCGCACTAATACCTGCGATTTGAGTATAGAGGTGGGGTTGTTTATTAAGATCCACAATCAAACGAACAAACTCTAGTGTCTTAATCAAATCCAGCTCGTCATTCATATTGACAAATTGAAAACGTAGTTCCTGCTCTTGATTTTCTTCTAAAGGATTTTCTGCCCCACCATAATCTAGACCTTTTTCTAAACTATCCGTATGGATTTGTTCCTGAATAATTTCATTGACAAGTGATTCCACTTCTTCCATTTGTTCCTGACTAGCAGCAAAGGCCCCAAAAATAACCTCTGTATTTTTGGTTTCAGCAATAAATGATAAAACATGAAATAGGCCTTTTCTATCAATTCCTTGAGAAAAATCTAATTGATAGTAAATAATCGATTCTTTTCGAGTCTGACTTCTACCTAGTCGTAAACGCGTATCAAAAGGCGAGAGATGATAAAACTTATCTGATAGTGTAGGATATAGTTCCCGCAATAGTTGTAAACTATCCTCTCTATCCACTAAGACTACATCTACCTGATCAAATGATGGAGCTAGGTCTTTAAAACTAGCTTGAGAGTTCCGGTTAATAAACAGGCTCAAAATTTTAGCTGTATCACTCGGTAAGCAACTTAAGACAAATTGGTCATGATGGGGGTGAGAAGGGATGATGAAAATATCCTGTTTTTTCTGTTGCTTTTGTAGATACTTATCAAAATATTCTGTAACTAGTTGACTCATATCAGTATAGTGAAGCTGTTTAAAACGGTAACCAAATATTGGATTTACCTCTACTCGTCCTCCCTCGTTTAAATGCTCCCTAAATCTCCAGATACCTTTAGGATCCAAATAGTCTTGATAGGTAGGCTGTCCATTATCAAAATAAATGACACTCGATACAAAGCCACGATCATCCATAATATAATTCTTACTTATCTGTCCATCGAGGTCAAAATATTGGATTTCACTGATAAATCCTTCTACACCATGCTCCACTTTAGCATATTTTTTACCATTTTTTTGAACTACTATTGCAAATGGACTATAGAGAAATTGACAATCACTATCCCACTCTATATCTCTCATATTAAGAACCTGGGTGTGTATATCATGCAAGTCTTGCAGATCATCAAAGATAGAATAGACTTCTGTCTCTAAGACACCATGTCTATGTAAAAAGTAACGTAAATGTGGCTGATAGGCTAATACTAATAGCCGGGATGATAGTCCTTGTCTTTGAAAAAGCCTAATTTGATTGAAAGTATCATCAAATTCAAGTTTAAAGTGAGAATAATACCATGGAGTCAAATCAGCGTGCCATTGACGGTTTGAACCATACCAGGCTGGAATAAAATAATACATAAAAGCCTCCTAAATCAAGGGTTTATAGGTTTCATTTAGTCTCAAAGCCTTCATTTCATCTTTGATTGTGAAAATCATACCACCAAACATCATAAATAAACCTGGAATCATAGCAATTTTTAGCAACTTCTCATCCGATAAAACTAATAACATTGGAGTTCCTGCCATAAACACATTAAAGGTCCCACCTATAATCGAAAAACGAAATACTAATCGATTAATAAAACGACTTGTTTCCTCTCCTGGATAAACTCCATATATATACTCCCCAGACTTCTTCATCCGATCTGAGATTTGATCACCACTCATATTTACAAAAGAAAAAGCAATACTAAACAAAAAAATCATGGTAATATATGAATAAATCCATAATGGTTTTCCAATTCCATACTCAGAAGATATTTCATAAAAGATAGAAGTCTGAGGAAAAAGGGTCTGCAATAGTAAAAAGATATAGGTCGGTAAACTTAAAAAACTCATAACATACATAAACGGCATCCCACCAGCAGGATTTAACATTATTTCAAAATAAGAATAGCGCTTAAATCGGCTACGTAAGCCAATCTTATGAACGGGTATACGATAACGCGCTCTATACATGAGTACCATCATATAAGTTAGTACAATGCTACTCAATATAATAAGCAATATAATTCCCGTAGAAATTCGAACAATCTGAAGAGTATTTAAAACATCTTGTGGAATATTTAAAACAATACTAGCTAATAAAATAACCACAGAACCACCTACTCCAAGTCGAGCATTTAAATCTGATAACCATATAAGAAAGAAGGCTCCTGATATTAATAATAAGGTATTCATTATAATCACCAACAAAGAGGAATAAAGATGTTGTATCGGTAAATTCAATGAGAGCGCTAATGATTGAATCAAGGCAATGACCAATGTTAAATACATCTTTCTTCTATCTTGAACTTCTACTGCTACGGAAGTAATATTTAATTTCTTAGAAAAAGAGAGTAACTGCCATAGAATCATTGATGACATCCATGGTGATAATCCTATAGAGAATATGGACAAACTCCTTAGATTACCTCCTAAAAGTGCCGTTGAAAACGCCAAGTATGCCGTTGACCCACCTAAAAAATCTCTACTATTTAAATCAACAAAAGGAAGAGTAAGTCGACTTCCTAGTACATAAATAAACAACAGAAATAAGCTAGCTAACCCTTTTTTTACTGCTATTGATGAGTAAGTTTTTCCCACGTTATACTCTCTTTCTCTTAACAACTTGATACTCCTCTCTTAGTTATAAAAAGAGAAATATCATACTTTAGTTCTTTTTTCTGCTTCAAAAAACAGATCTAATCTAAAACAAATATTTTTATATTCCTCAATATCTGTTAATTGATAGTATTCTAAAATTTGCTTATAATCCTTTAAAAGATTGATAAATCTAACACGCGTAACTGAAATATCTAATCCAATCCAGCTAAAATGAGTAACAAAACATCATAAATAATACTTTCTTATCCAATTTAAAAGGTCGTTATCATAAACTTTCAAGGTAAGTAACTAATTATTCTATCATGGATTATTTATCTTGGATATAGTTTCTAATTGCATTAACTAATTCTACCGGAGTACTATTGCTATAAAGACCATCATAGTCACTATCCGAAAGTTCTTGGTATCGACTACTTTCAAAACTAAGCATAGGTTTATTATATTTTTTCACCAAATCATAGATATATACTAGTTTCTGATCTAAATTTAAATCTAAATAAATATCTGAACTCTTTAGAAGTTTTTCCACCAAAATAGGAAAAGAATTAGGATAAAGAGTCACATTTTGAAACTTAGATAATCTCTTTAATTCATCCGACATAAAAGTATGAGCAGCAATATAAAAATGTACTTCTGGTAATTGTTCAACTAGATAATCAATTTTTTCTACACACCAAGAATTAGTTAAATTCATACAAGTTAATTTTGGTTTATAAATATCTGCAGAGTAAAAAAGACCCTTTTCTTTCCAGCTAGATACTATATAACTCCATTCCATAAAAGAGTATTTCCACCACTCTTCTCTCAGACGTCCAACAGAAAACTGCTTCCACGGTTTATCAGGAGAAATATAGTGCAAAATTTTAGGAAGGGGAGTCAGAGGAATTTCAAAAATAAAAGCATGATTCTTTTCGGCTGCACCAGCATCGAAACCTATTTGAAAATTATAGTTATCATCTAACCGATAATAACTATTTTGAAAAAGAATATTGAGAATAGACTGATCTCCTTCTCCCACATTTTCATGTTCTTTCTCAGTTAATTCAACTAACTGCTGACGAATATTATTTGATTTCCATTTTTTATTGTCTATCAATAGAACTCCTGCATTAAAACCAACACCTGCTCCAAAACAAGAGCGTGCTGCAGCTAGATAATTCTCACCCAAGTCTACTTCAAATAAGTATGTCAAATCACCCGTTACCACTAAATCACTATCAAGATAGAGCACTTTATCTTCTTTAACAAAATCTGGAATAAAATAACGTGCAAAAGTCATATGATTGATATGAGGTAGTTTATTTGACCAATTCATTTGGAACTGTTGCCCAATGAGCTTGCAATCAATCAAGTCTCCTCCCATTTCTTCTAAATAGACTCTCAATCTACTAAACCATTCCTGAGGAATATCTTGATTTAAGATATATACCTTCAAATGGCTGTTATGTCTGCAAAGTGATTTCATGGCTGTCTCAATCTGTCGAATATAAGCGTAATCACCTGCGAAAACTACAGCTTTTTTATCTTCTAACATTTTATCTCCTTTAAGTTTAAGGTACTTCATTACGATAAGACAGTAACCACTTGACTATTATATGTCTCATCCTCTATAAATTCAATATCTTGATCAAAATTATGTTCCGCAGTATGCTTGTGATTAAATTTAACCTTTGTATCAACTCCCATTTTCATCCATTCATACTCTGAATCAATATGGCCGATATCTAGAACCCGATATCCCTTCCTAAAAAGATTATAGGATAAAATTTTAGCTGTAGGGCCAAGCATACATAAAATAAGGCGATTTTCAACATACTGTAATACAGCTTCTTGAATCTCTTCTATACGCGAATAAGCATCATGGGATGGACAAATAATTCGCTTAATTGAATTTGCTCCATCAAATAAATCATTACCTACACCTGAACGAGAAGTTACTCCTTCTACAATCAGAATGTCCTCATTCTTCCAAATTTGTTTTAATTTTTCAAATTGACTAAATGATTGAGATTTATCCACATAGTCAATGTATGGTCTAGATACAAATGTAGTCCCATACCAATCTGCTCTAGCTAATTCTACATAATCTTTTAAATGATGTTCTAAATGTACCTTCCAAAAGGCTTCCGCTGCTAGTGTAAAATTAGAACGATTATCAAATACATTTGGTAAGCCAATAACTAATTTTTCATCACTTTGAAGAGAAATAATCTCTTTCAACTGACTTGCAAGGTTTTCATCATAAACTTGATAAGGAATAGATTTCCCTAACATTAAATCCATCTCTCCATCTCCAAAACGGATAATAGAAGATTGGTTTTCTATTATATAATCTAGAGTTTGATCAATATCCTTAACCATAATCGCTGGTCTTCTTACTTGGAATGTTCCAGAAATAAGATTTTCAATGTCTTCCACCATACGTTCGGGTACTTTTGAAGAGTATATATATTGTCCAAAAGAGCCATGTTGGGTGCTATCAAAAGAGAAAATGATTTTATTCATTTCATGAGCTGACTTCACAATATCATGTGTCGAATGACCACAGCTAATGTCCAAATACAAGCCCATTCTTACTTTTAATTGTTCTAATTTTTCTGACGTTATAGCTGGGTGTAAACGAATATTTTGATAGTTACTTTGTAGTTCATATAACTTGGGCCCCATATCTGTCCAAGCTGCGATATCAAAGATAAGGTGAGGAAGCTGCTGAGCTAAATAATCTAATTGCTCAATGTCCTGTGTATCGGTAAATATTAAGCAATGAAATGTCTCCTGATTATAATCTTTTAAAAAACGAGAATGGCTAGCATAGTCTTTGATAGCTTCTATCATTAAATTGATATTTTCTTTGTCAAATACTATTTGATCATATATTCCATGCTGTGTATTAGAAAAACTTAAGATAGGAATCCCTAAATCACGAACATCTCTCAAGATACTTCCAACTTCGAATCCCTGATGGATATCCAAATATAGATTTGTTGACTGGTTCAGCTTATCTAATACAGGAGGAACAATCTGTGGATGCAATCTCACATTATCATACACAGCTAATTTTGTTAGTTTATCTCCCATATCCGTCCAAGCCGCGATATGAAATACCACATCTGGTAGAGCTGTGACTAGCTCTTCTATTCCTTCTAAATCTTGGGAACTCGTTAAGGTTAAACAAGAAAATTCCTTATCTAGAGGCGGTATTAGTTCAAACTCTCCTACATGATGTTGTAAAATTTGATTCCACTCCAAATCATGAAATTGCCACCATAAATCACGGTAACGATTGGCTATCAAGGTAGTCCAAGGCTTTCTGTAGGTCGTAAAATGAATCACCACTGGTTTGTCATTAAAAGCTAGATGTTCCTGCCAATTATTATACAAAGCCACCACATCATGTCCTACTTGTAAATTATAAGCTCGACCTAGCTCTAACCAATCATCTTGCAAGACCTGATTAAAAATCGTTTGATCACCATTAAAATGCTCAAAACGACCTTCTTCAACTTCCCTCGTTGTTAGGATGGATTGTTCAATTAATTGTTCTTTTAGTTTGTCTTGGCGCCATTTTTTATTGTTGATTAGTAGGACGCCAGTATTAAAACCTTGGCCATTTGCATCTCTAATAGCTGCTATATAACCTTTTTCTATATCCTGCTCAAATAAACTGTCTAATTTATCATTGATAAGTAAATCGCAATCCAAGTATAAAACAGTATCTTCCTGTATATAATCTGGGATAAAATATCTAGCATAGGCAATCGAACTAATGTGAGCCTGTTTTTTCCAATTCTGAAACACAGTTTGTTCAGGTAGTTTAACATCGATAATCTCACTACCTAACATTCGAGCAATTTTGTGTGGCTTGCGAAACCAATCTGGCATAATATCTTGATTTAAAATATAAATTTTAACATCTCGATTGTGGTATAGGATAGATTTTATGGTTGTTTCTAACTGCGTGGTGTAATTGCGATCACCAGCTAATACAATTGTTTTAATCATCTTATTCTCTTAATCAATTCCTAAGTGATAGATTGCATCTACCAATAACTTTTTAGTGAAATAACCCTCTTTTAACAAATAACTAAAGGTTTTTATCCGATTCGTTATTTGTTGATATTCTTGTGCATTCATTCTATCAACTACCTCATGAGCTTCTTCCAGACTATTCGCCACAAAGCCCAAGCCTTGATCTACTATAAATTTAGCAGTTGATAAGCTACTCGGTACAATGACTGGGATACCAGCAGTCAGATAGGTACTAACCTTATGAGATATATTTAAGGTATAGTATTGGTTACTTTCTCCATCATTTTGATGAGTTCCCCAGACAAGGCCAAATCCACCCTTTGATAATTCTAGCAACAATTCCTCATCTTTTTTCCATCCTTCGATGCTGAGATTTCTGGCATTGGAACTTGCTTCTCCTTTATTTGAAAATACTCTTAAAAGCGTATCTTGAGACCAATTTTGTAAGTCTGGAAAACGCTCTAAACTTCCTGCAAAAAAAAGTTCTTTCTTAAAGGATGGGGTATAAAGTGACAAATCATGAGGATGATCCCACATCCCTTGAATGAGAATTTTCTTGGTTGTCAAACCTTCTTCTATCAGGCGTTCTTTCATTCTCCCTGATGGAACGATTATAACATCTGATAGATTATACATATACATGTATTCTTTCATAAGATAATAGTTACTATCAAACATAAGAGGGACAACATCATGGATAAAACAAATAATCTTCACCTGCATATCCTTCAGCTTATCAAATAAGACTCGATCAAACTCAAAGCCATTCCAAGTAGGAGATTGAAAGACTAATATATCACCAATAGAGATACTGGCCATAATCCCATCTAGACGCTTATTCATTTCAGAGGGACTATCTGACGCAATATTGTAAAAATAGATGCCAACCTCTCTAAATCCTAGTTTATTGGCTATTTTTTGCACAGCATTTTGGGCTAAAATAACCGTACTATCACCAGCCATGCCGTATAAATTTGTTAAATGTAGTTTCATGAATACTTCCCTTTTAGATTCCCATTTTTTAAAAAACAACCACTTTACTAGATGAACAGATTGTATTACTGTTTAATTTCGTTTCCGATTCTAACTTATTTCAAAGCCCCGTGCCTATATAGCATTTTAACCATAAATAGACAATTTTTTATGCCCAATTTACTCAACATTAGGAAGTCTTCTTATCTAAAAATTCTCGAATAGCTGTCGCCATCGTTTCTGGCTCATTTGCTGAAAAAACCTTACTTGTCCCAGTTGTGTCATGATTGGTATTTTCAAACGTAAATATTTGTTTGTTCCTCTTACGAACTTCTTCAAGTATATCCTTCATCGGTTCTCCATGATTGATATCTAGATAAAAATCTAATTTCTCCATCAATTCTTTATACTGATATTGATTGAAGTAGGGATAAAGTGAAACATTGGCTAATTTTTCTATTTTAGTTATTTTAGGACCAAAGTTAGTATATGCAAAAATATGAAACTGTACATTTGGAAATGTAGCTAATAGATATTCAATTTTTTCCAATTCTTGTGTATTAGTGAAAATTGCTGTATGTATTTCATTTATCTTTGCTATTTCGATAAATTTAGAAGGTCTTTCCTCTTCTCGCGATAATATAGATTCCCAATCGATTCCATTATAAAACCACCATAGTTCCCTATATCTGGTTTGATAAGAATTGTTCCATGGTTTATGCTCTCCCTCGAAATGTGTTATAGTATGAGTATCATGGGGATTCCATTCCTGTAAAAACAAGCCTACTGAATTTGCTATAGAATCCCCTCCTACCAAAAAATTATAATCTGACGAAACTCTCTTCCATCTATCTTTAAACAGCAAGTTTAAAACACCCTGGTCTCCAAAAACTTCTTTATGTTTTTCTCGAGTCAAATCCAACAGTTGTTGGCAAATGTTATCTTCTTTCCATTTATCAACATTAACCATCATCATCCCAGAATTAAATAAGGTTTTATCCCAGGAGTCTGCTGCAGCTAGAATATAAAAATCTTCAAAAGGAACATCGAATAAATCATCTAACGATTTGTGAACAATTATATCGCAATCTAGGTAAAGTGCTCTACTTTCTGTTACAAAATTAGGTATAAAATAACGAAAATACGCCATATACTTAATATGCTTTCTTGGTGTAGAAAATGTTTGTAATATTTCAGAATTAACTTTAACATTTACAATTTCAGAATCAATCTTTTCTAATCGTTTCGCCATCAAATAAAACCACTCTTTGGGAATATCATCATTAAAAACGTAAAACTTCAAATTCTGATTATGCGCACAAATTGATTTAATCGTTGTCTCTAGCTTATCACGATAAAGATTATCAGCACCCAGTACAATCGCTCTTTTTTCCATTATTATCCCACTTTGCTTTTAATATCTAGTAAAATTTCAATAATTCTTTAATCGCATCTACCATCTTCTCTGGTCTCTTAGATTCACAGATAAAACTTGCTTTTTCTACATTATGGCAAGTATTATCAAATGAAAGAATAGGTTTTCCAATTTGATATACCTCTTCAATAATATTAGCAATTTCATTTTCATGATTAATATCCAAATAGAAATCAATCTTTTCTAAGACCTTTTTAAAATTCATCGGATTAAATGAAGGCAGTATTTGTACATTTAAATATCGTTGTAAATCAATAATTTCAGATGCAAATCCTGTATGAGCCAGAATTGAAAAGTGAACCTGCGGTAATTCTCTAATCAAATATTCCAGATGCTCTATATGACAAGTATTTGTAAATATAGCTGTATGATAGAGTGGTGATTCTATGAGTGAGTTTAAGCCCTTCTTAAAGTCAGCTTTTCTCATCACAATATCAGACCATTCCAAAGAATAATAGAACCACCAATCTTCTCTAAAGCGATTTAAATTCACTTGATACCATGGTTTGTCTCCTGTAAAATGAATAATCTTAGCAGTCTCTTCTAGTTCTAATGAATCAGTATACCAATTTTCAATTTGATAATTTCTTGCAACTGTATCCATTCCAACCATAAAATTATAAGAAGAATCTAAAGCATACCAACGATTTTCAAATAGTTTATTTAAAATTCCCTGATCTCCGAAAGTACTAGTATGAAATTCATTTGTCAATTCAAGAAGTCTTTCTGTTGCATTTTCTTGTTTCCATAAGGCAACATTAATTAGCATGACTCCTGAATTAAAAGTAGATGGAACTAAGGCATCTGCTACAGCCGCTAAAGGGTAATCTGTAATATCCTCTAAAAACAATTCATCTATATTTGATCTAACTATAATATCTGAATCCAAATACAAGGCCTTATCTTCCTTCACAAATTGAGGAATAAAATAACGAAAAAATGCAGCATAACTCAAATGAGACAATGGAAGATTATAGTCTCGTAGACTATGATTTGTTATTTTTACATTAACAATCTCAGATAATAAAGGTTCAAGTCGTTTAGACATTAATTGAAACCATTCTGATGAAATATCATCATTAAAGACATAGAATTTCAAATTACGATTGTGAGCACAAATCGATTTAATTGTAGTTTCTACCTTATCTTGATAGCCATTATCTGCGCCTAAAACAATAACTTTCTTTGTCATTTATTTCTCCTCTTTATCTATGTACTTTCTAATTTCCTGAACCATTTTTTCTGGCTCGGTAGGAGAAAATATTTGAGCTCCCTCGTTGCAATGATTCGTATTTGAAAAAGAAAATACTGGTTTCCCCATGTTCATTACTACATTTGTAATATCATCAATTTCATCATAATGGTTGATATCTAAGTAGAAGTCTAATTTTTTCATTACCTTATCATAAGAAAAATGATTGTACTGTTGATAAACTGTTACATTAGGATACCTCGTTAGATCAATAACATTAGATGCAACCCAAGTATGAGCAAATATATAAAAGTGAACATCAGATAAATTCTCTATCAAGTATTCCACTTGTTCCAATTCGCAACTATTGGTAAAAATAGCTGTATAGGCCTTTGGTACAACTGTTAAATCTTGATAGGTCTGAAATACCCTTTCTTTACGTAACAAAATATCAGACCATTCCAATCCTTGATAAAACCACCAAATATCTCTATAACGATTTTGACTTAAAGGTAACCAAGGTTTTTCCCCAGTGTAGTGAATAATATAAGGCACCACATCGTCAGGAAGGGCTGAATTGTACCAAGATGATAGCGCTTCTGGAGTCGTTTCAATCGCAATATGAATCAAACTATCTAAACCAACCATAAAATTGTATTTCCGATCCAACTTTTTCCAGTTTTCTCCAAATACCATATTGAGAATACCTTGATCTCCAAAAACTTCTTGATGATGTCGATTTGTTAGTTCAATTAGTTTTACAGAAAGATTTTCCCGTTTCCATTTACTAACATTAATCAACATCATTCCCGCATTAAAGCGATTTTCATATCCTTTTACAAAATAATCCCGAACACCAGCAATCCAATAGTCTCCTAATTCTTCCTGGAATAATTCATCCAACGAATGAGTCACTACTATATCCGAATCAAGATATAAGGCTTTTTCTTCCACTACAAAATCTGCTATAAAATATCTAAAAAATGTAGCGTAGGATAAATAAGCAATTGGAAGATGATAGCCCTTTAATTGATGATTTGAAATCTTAATATTGATAATTTCTGAATCAATTACTTTTAACCGTCTATTCATAACTTGAAACCATTCGCTCGGAAGATCATCATTAAAAATATAAAATTTTAAATTTTTATTATGCGTACATACTGACTTAATTGTAGTCTCCAGCTTATTTAAGTAACCATTATCTGCTCCAAGAACGATTGCTTTTTTCACTTTATTTCTCCTCGTAAATTTTCCCTGTCAATAAAAAATCTAACTCCTCTAACCTCTTAGTTTCAATACTATTTTCTAGTCCTTTTTCATTTGCTATTCGATGCCAATAGTCTAGATAAAATTTATGTTGTTGAACGTACTGACTTATATCGTAACCTTTTAAAGCTACCATAGCAATCCGTTCCAATCTCAAATCATGATCATCCCTCATCATTTTCTCAGAAAAACCACTATTTGAAATACTTGTTTTTCGAATACGATAAAAATATAGATTTTTATGTGTGTAAGCTATTTTTTTAGCTTGCATAAATAACTTATAATTTGTCCCTATATCTTCGTTAATCCTTCCTACTGGAAACGTTATTTGGTCAAATAATTCACGCTTTGACAATATCCCCCATGAAGTTTGAAACGTTAAGTCTCCCCCTTCAAATTTAGGTAGCTGTTCGACAACTTCTCTTCCACTATAAATTTTTTCATACTCATCTCCATAAGCATAAAAAAGATAAGTTGCTCTTTCCTCATCATAAGCACCATAACAAGCTATTGAAACATCTGCATTATGTTTTATTATCAGTTCATATAGAGTTTCTAAGTAAGAAGAATCTAGCCAATCATCTGAATCTACAAAAGTAAGATAGGAGCCTTTTGATTGCCTTATTCCATAATTACGTGCATCTGATAGTCCACCATTTTCTTTGACAAAATATTGAAAGCGAGAATCTTTCTCAACATATTCCCTACAGATGTCAGCTGAATTATCTGGTGAGCCATCATCTATTAATAAACACTCAAAATTTTGATAAGTCTGACTCATAATACTATCTAAACACATACGTAGATAGTTTTCCACATTATAAACAGGAACTATAATACTAATTAATTCTTGAACCATCTATTTCTCCTTTAATTCAACAACTTTAAAATCCTAACCAAGTATATTGTCTACTAGTAATTCTATAAATTATGAAAAATTTCTTTATATAACTGTATAGCATTTGTATTATCAATACCAAATTCGACTTCATTGTCAATATGATATTTCAAAAATTCTTTTGTTTTAGCTAAATAAAGATTAGTATCAACAGTTTTTCCAATAAGAAACGGTAGACGACCCAACCTTATTTCTACATTATCCATCAAATACTTATCACTAATTTTTCTCGCCCTAGTAGATAAATGATGCTGTCGAAAATTATAAAGGGCCTTATTGAGATAAATACAACTCTTGATTTGTAAAAAAATCTTAAAATTAAACTCTAAGTCCTCTCCCATTATTCGTTGTTCATTAAAGGTAGCAGTTTCTAAAAAGTTACGTTTAAATAGTTTCCCCCACGATACATTAAATGTACTATCATAATTCTCTAAATTTGGTAATGAATTTAACAACTCGTTTCCAGTATAATATTTTTCGTAATAATCTTGTTCCCAAACATGCAAATAAAAACATCCATCGTTCATACTGTATTGTTTATATGTCAGAACTGCTAAATCTGCATTATATTCATTTATTTTCATATACAATAATTCTAAATAATCAGAATCTACCCAATCATCCGAATCAATAAAGGTTATATATTGTCCTTTCGAGCGTTCTATACCTAGGTTACGTGCCGAAGAAACTCCACCATTTTCTTTTTCAAAATAACGAAAACGAGAATCCTTCTCAACATACTCTCTACAAATTTCAGCAGAGTTATCTGACGAACCATCATTTATCAATAAACACTCAAAATTTTGATAAGTTTGATTCTGAATACTTTCCAAACAATGTCTCAAATAATTTTCAACATTGTAAATAGGCACGATAATACTTATCAGTTCTCCCTTTTCATACTCTTCGATTTGTGATAATATTTTTTCTTTTTCTTTTTGATATCTCTCTATATACTGAGTAGGTACTTTCTCGCTTCTATAATTTATGTGTAGTAGTTTTAATTTTTCTACCCAAATTTTTATGTTACGTGATTCGTCTTTGAAAAAATAATCAAATTTTTCAAAAATTTTAAATATATCTAAATCTTTCTCCGAAAACGAACTTGTAATAATAGAGTTTTCTCTAATTCTATAAGTATACACAGTCTCCTGTATTTTAACCCATTTATTTGAGCTAGTAACGAACTCTGGTACGACAGCTAAATCTTCAAAAATCCATCCTTCTGGAAAAAAACTACCGTGCAACATTTCCCTTCGAATTAGTTTCCCACAGGAACTATTTCTAATTTTTTCTAATGCTAGACACTTTAATTTTTCTACCGTAGTTTCTAGAGCTACTTTATGTGGTTCAGATTGAGGAAAATAATAGATATTTCCATCATGATAATGTTCAAACAATCCCTCTATAATATCAACACCTTCTTCAATTTGTGCCGTCATTTTTTCTAAGAATGTAGAATGAATATAATCATCACTATCCACAAAACTCACAAAAGAAGAATTAGCGCTAAGATGTTTGATTCCTGTATTTCTAGCCGAACTTAGACCTTGATTACTTTGATTGATTAGCTTAAAACGACTATCCACTAGATACTCTTCTGCTATTTGTTTCGAATTATCTGTAGAACCATCATTAACCATAATACATTCAAATTTCTGATAAGTTTGTTTTTGAATACTGTCCAAACACTCTCGCAAGTACTCTTCAACGTTATATATTGGAACTATAATACTAATTAAGGCTTTATTTTCATAATCTGCTATTTTAGATAATATTTTTTGTTTTTCTTTTTTATATAGCTGTTTATACTGACTATTCTCTGGTACAAATTCTATGTCATGATAATTCAAATGTAAGTATTTTATTTTTTCAACTAATAATTTTGTTACATCACTCTCATCTTTAAAATAAGAATCAAATTTCTCTAATATCTTGAATATATCCAATTTTTCTTCTGAAAATTCTTTAGTAGTAATTGAATTTGGACGAATCCTGTAACCATAGATAACTTTTGGTAATTTAATCCATTTTCCTGAATGACTTACCAACTCTGGAACAACTGCTAAATCTTCAAATATCCAACCTTTTGGGAAAAAATCTTCTGTTAATAAACTTTTTCGAAACAATTTTGGAAAAACGTTAACTCTCAGCTCATTTAATGCTAATTCTCCCAATTTGCTATCCTTACTTATTAATATTTTTTTCTCAAAATTATGAGAGACATTATCCACTTTTATTTCATCATGGAAAAATTCAATCATTCCTTCTATAATATCAACATCATCTTCGATGTGTTCTATTAAAGTTTCTAAGAAATCAGGATAAATATAATCATCACTATCTACAAAGGATATAAAAGTAGACTCTTCTCTAATATGACTAATACCCGTATTTCTAGCCGAACTTAGACCTTGATTACTTTGATTGATTAGTGTAAAACGACTATCCACTAGATACTCTTCTGCTATTTGTTTCGAATTATCTGTAGAACCATCATTAACCATGATACATTCAAAATTCGGATAAGTTTGTTTTTGAATACTATCCAAACACTCTCGCAAATACTCTTCAACATTATATATTGGAACTATAATACTAATTAATTCATCCATAAGCTATACAATTATTCTCCTAAAAACTGTTTAATAACTTTTACCATTTCCTTTGGCTCTGATGAAGACAATATCTGACTTCGATTATTTGTATCATGACTCGTATTCTCAAAAGTAAATATTGGTTTCGATAAGTGATGAACTTTTGAAATAATATTATCTATTTCTTGATTATGATTGATATCTAAATAAAAATCTAACTTACTCAGCATTTCTTGAGATTGATACGGTGTATAATTGGGATAAAGAGATACATTTTTAAAGGTGTTCAGTACTTGTACTCTCGGTCCAAAATAACTATGGGCAAAAATGTGAAAGTGAACATTAGAGAGGTTTTCTACTAGATATTCTATGTGTTCTAAATCTTGTGTATCTGTAAAAATAGCCGTATGGAATAAGCAAACTGATGCAATTTCACTAAACGTAGTTGGTTTGCTATCAACTTGCGATAAAATAGTTTGCCAATCCAAACCATTGTAAAACCACCACAATTCTCTATATCTTGTTTTTGATGAATCATTCCAAGGTTTATCTTTACCTTCAAAATGGATAATAGCAGGTTTATAGGTTTCATCCCAACTATTTAAAAACCACTCTGGCTTTTGAGCCCAATAAGCTAAGGTATCAAGCCCAACCATAAAATTATAATGAGGAGATACTTTCTTCCACTTATTTTCAAATAATAGATTTAAGACTCCCTGATCCCCATAAACTTCTTGATGCTTTTCTGCAGTCAACTCTAAAAGATTTTGACAAATATTATCAGTTTTCCACTTATGAACATTTACCATCATCATCCCTGCATTAAAAATATTTTTATACCACCCATCTGGAACGGCGATTATATAATTTTCTTCAAAATCTTTCTGAAATAACAGATCTATATTCCCATGAACAACCATATCACAATCTAAATACAAAGCCCTATCTTCTTTTACAAATTCTGCAATAAAATAGCGAAAATAAGTCATATACTTGATGTGTTTATCAGGAGTAGAAAAATGCTTTACTTTTTCTGCATCAATTTTTATATTCAAAATTTCACAGTTTATTTCCTCTAGTCTCTTATCCATCAGATAAAACCACTCTTTGGGAATATCTTCATTAAAAATATAAAATTTCAAGTCTCTATTATGGTAACAAATAGATTTAATAGTTGTTTCCAATTTTTCTCGATAATTATTATCTGCTCCTAAAACGATTGCTTTTTTTGTACTCATACTCCACTCATTTCCAGATTAATTTCTTTTCTTTATAATCAGATTCCTATCTTGATAAACCACACTATTTGCTGGAACATCATCGCGAATAAGACAGCCTGCTCCTATAATGGTATTATCCCCAATAGTCACTCCTTTTAAAATCGTGACATTGCTTCCTATCCAACAATCTCTTCCAACTCTTATTGGCGCTGTGGTCCACTGCCATTTTTCTATCTTTTCAGCGGTATAAATATGGTCATGATCATAAAAACGGACACCTTCCCCCATCATGGTACCTACCCCGATTTCAATTCTCTCCATACAGTTAAAACTACAAGAGTTATTGATAAAAACACCATCATGCAGTATTAACTTACCAGAAGAAACATGAAAATTTTCAAAATTTCTGCAGATGACATTGGCTCCTACAAGCAAGTTTGCCTTATCATCGATTTGAAATACATTCCAAGTCCCATCTTGGATGATTTTTTCTTGATGATTGGTGTAGACTCTGACTTCATTCAGATAGTCTCTCACTCTAGAAACCAATTTATCTGGTGTACTTGACAGAAAAACTTCCTGCCCCTGATTTCCATGGGCTGTATTATCAAATGCAAAGACAGGTTTCCCAGTCTGGACAAACTTGGAAACAATAGAATCGACTTCTTGAAAACAATTGATATCTAGTAGAAAGTCACACGTATTGATTAGAAAGTTTAGCTGTTCTTCATTTGTAACCGTTAGGAGACGGACATTATAGTTCATTTCTAAACTACGGATTTTCTCGGAAAACTGGACAGGGGCTGCAATATGAAAACAGATGTTTGGCAAGTTTTCTAGGAGATAATCCAACTGTTCAATCTGATCACTAACCGTCAAAATCAGAGTATCTCCTGATAGATGTTTTTCCTTCATTTGCTTATTTCTCTTATTTTTTCAATCATTGATTGAACTTGGTCAACAGAATATACTTCCTGACCAACTTCGTAGGATTTGGTGTTTTCAAAGGATAAAATAGGTTTCCCAAGTCTTGCAAATTGATTGAGAATTTCCTCTGTTTTTTCACCATGATTAATATCTAAAAGGACTTGACAAGTATCTACCAGTTCGTCATCGACGTCTAGCAAATAATGGATGCCATTAAAAATAGTCACGTTTGGATGAACTATCAACTGTGCTAATTTATCACTGACCATTACTCTAGCTGCTATCTTAAACTGAATGGCTGGTAAGGATTGAATCAATGTTTCAAGTTGTTCAATATGGTCTGAAGCAGTATAAATTAAACAAGCGAAAGGCTCTTTTGTAGGATAGATATGAGACTTTTGTAGTGGATGTAAATGATAATTTTGTCCCAACTCTGTCCATTCTAGATTATGGTAATACCACCAAACATCGCGATAGGTTTGAGCTGCCAAATCCTTCCACGGTTTCCTATGAGAAAGATAATGAATAATAGCAGGATAATCTTGACCTGCAGGTAATTGATAATCAGTGAACTGCTTATGAATGACAATATGATTATAATCAAAGTTCAATTCCAACCATCTATCTTTAAAAAGCATATTCAAGATACTCTGATCTGCCTGATCCACCTTATCATGCCATTCATTGGTCAAATCAATCAACCTTTGAGTCATCTGTTCTTGTTTCCACAGGTCATTATTGATTAAGAGAACACCTGCATTAAAAATTTCCCGACCGAAATAGGCTCTGCCCCCGAAATCTCGAATAGCTGCCAAAGGATAATCTTGTAAGTCTGTAGCAAACAAGTCATCTAAATTTTTCGTTACAACTAAATCACAATCCAAGTAGAGGGCCTTTTCTTCTTTCACGAAATCAGCTACGAAATAGCGTAAAAAAACTGTATAACTAATATCCGTTTTATAACGGGCAATTTGCTCAGACGTCACTCGGCAATTAATAATTTCTGAATCAAACTTTTCCAAGCGCTTATTTAATTGCTTAATCCACTCATTTGGAAAATCACTATTAATCAAATAAAAACGGATTGAGCGATTGTGATAGCAAATGGACTTTATAGTCGTCATGACCTGATCTACATAAGCATAATTTGCCGCGAGGACAATAGCCTTCTTTTCCTTTTGCTCCTGTATTGACAACTGATTTAAAAGAGTTCTTTTCATTTCAAACTCTTTATACGTTGCTGTATCAGATAAGCCACTAACTTGACCATTCGCGAGACTGACTTCCAACATCTGACGATAAACTGCTAAGTGTTCCTCAAGAGGATACCCCATATTAGCTAGTAGAGTAATCCGTTCGGACATAGCATCAACTATGGCATGCATCCACTTTTCTGTCCAAGTCTTTGTAATACTCCCATTTCTCTGGCGATATGCATAAAGACCTTGATTTATATAAACTATTTTTTCAACCAATAAGTATATCTTTTGATTAAAATATCCATCCTCTCCAAGTTTACCTTTATCAAATCGAATATAATCAAATAATTTCGCCTTATAAAGTTTCCCACACGCAGAAATTAATGCGAAATTCTTCATTTCTTTTGATTCATATAAGTTCTCAAAGATAGAAACATTGTCATATACTTTCTCATAGTAAGAGTCCGCACTCATATGAAAATAGAACAGTTTTTCATCTTCATTATATGAGTAGTAATTCCCGACTGAAACATCTGCTTGATACTCGATCAGTTTATCGTATAAAACTTCTACATAATCCGACTCAACCCAATCATCTGAATCAATAAAAGTTACATAGGAACCAGTCATTTTGTCCAGACCTACATTTCTCGCATCTGATAAACCACCATTTTCTTTTTCAATATAAATAATCCGATTATCTTTGCGTGCATACTCTTGACAAATTGCGCCCGAACTATCTGTAGAACCATCATTGACAACAATAATCTCAATATTTTTATATGTTTGTTTTATTACACTATCCAAACACTTATCTAGGTAATGTTCAACATTATAAACTGGTACAATTACTGTAATTTTTTCAGTCATGAAGCCTCTCTCCTTTCCTAATATTATAACATTTTTTACCCTATTTCTCAGCATCTATTCACTTTTAGTATCAAAAAATCCCCTGGATGATTTTTCATCCAAGGGATTCTTCATAAATCGAAATAACAATACTTTCTATGTATTTTTTATCCGATTATTCTTCATCATCACGTTTACGGCGTTTCGCAAACAGACCTAAACCAGTCACAGCTGCCAAAGCTCCTAAAAGTACAGATGATTTGGAAGCTTCTGTACCTGTATTTGGCAATTGCTGTCTTGACTTACCTGCTGATTCTGATGGTGTTTCAGAAGCACTTGTACTTGTTGA
>NZ_JAPVZM010000022.1:0-18625 GCF_041432335.1 Streptococcus sp. 20925_1_24
TACGGCCTCCCGAGTCGTACGATACTTCTTAATTGGCTAGCACAATACAAGAAAAACGGGTATACTATTGTTGAGAAAACAAGAGGGAGAGCACCTAAAATGGGACGTAAGCCAAAGAAGAAACCCGAAGAGATGACAGAGTTAGAACGACTTCAAGCAGAAAACGAGTATCTGAGAGCGGAGAATGCTGTCCTAAAAAAGTTGAGAGAACTCCGCTTGAAGGAGGAAAAAGAGAAAGAAGAAAGACAGAAATTGTTCAAGAATTAATGACTGAGTTTTCGTTAGATATTCTTCTAAAAGCCATTAAACTAGCTCGTTCAACCTACTACTATCACTTGAAACAGCTAGATAAACCAGATAAGGACCAAGAACTTAAAGCTGAAATTCAATCCATTTTTATCGAACACAAGGGAAATTATGGTTATCGTCGGGTTCATTTAGAACTAAGAAATCGTGGTTATCTGGTAAATCAGAAAAGAGTTCAACGCTTGATGAAAGTACTCAATTTACAAGCTAAAATGCGACAGAAACGAAAATATTCTTCTCATAAAGGAGACGTTGGCAAGAAAGCAGATAACCTCATTCAACGCCAATTTGAAGCAGCCAAACCAATAGAAAAGTGCTACACAGATGTGACAGAATTTTCCATTCCAGCAAGTGCTCAAAAGCTTTACTTATCACCAGTTTTAGATGGCTTTAATAGTGAAATTATCGCCTATAATCTTTCAACTTCACCCAACTTAGAACAAGTAAAAACAATGTTGGAACAGGCATTCACAGAGAAGCACTACGAAAATACAATTCTCCATAGTGACCAAGGCTGGCAATATCAACACGATTCTTATCATCAGTTCCTAGAGAGTAAGGGAATTCAAGCATCCATGTCACGTAAAGGTAACAGTCCAGACAACGGTATGATGGAATCTTTCTTTGGCATTCTGAAATCGGAGATGTTTTATGGTTATGAGAAAACCTTTAAATCACTTAATCAATTGGAACAAGCCATTGTTGACTATATTGATTACTACAACAATAAACGAATTAAGGTAAAACTAAAAGGACTCAGTCCTGTACAATACAGAACTAAATCCTTTGGATAAATTAATTGTCTAACTTTTTGGGGTCAGTACATTATAATGCCTGATAATATGCGTTTTTTTGATTATGAAAATTAATAAATAAACATGGCATCACCGAAACTGAAGAAGCGGTAGTGCTCTTGAATGGCATGGTGGTAGGCATCTAAGACTAATTCGCGACCTGCAAAGGCAGAAACCAACATGACCAGAGTTGATTTTGGCAGGTGGAAATTGGTTGAAAAGGCATCTACAACCTTCCATTGGTAGCCTGGTTTGATAAAGATATTGGTCCAGCCAGAATCTGCTTGGATTTGCCCATTAAACTTGGAACCAATAGTCTCCAATGTGCGGATAGAAGTAGTTCCGACAGCAATGATGCGACCACCATTTTCCTTAACAGAGCGAAGGGTGGCAGCTGCTTCCTCAGAAAGTTGGTAGAATTCTGAGTGCATTTCGTGTTCGTCTAGATTGTCCACAGAAACGGGTCTAAAGGTTCCGAGTCCGACATGGAGAGTCAGATAGACTAGATGAACACCCTTGGCTTGGATTTCTGCCAGCAGTTCTTTGGTGAAGTGGAGACCAGCAGTAGGTGCTGCAGCAGAGCCACTTTCCTTGGCGTAAACAGTTTGATAGCGTTCGCGGTCATCCAGTTTTTCATGGATATAAGGTGGTAGCGGCATTTCACCCAGACTTTCCAAAACTTCTAGGAAAATTCCTTGGTAATCAAAGCGGACAATACGACCACCGTGGGTCAATTCTTCCGTAACGACAGCGCTGAGGCGACCATCACCAAAGCTGACACGAGTCCCGACCTTGAGGCGTTTGGCAGGTTTAGCCAGAACTTCCCACTCATCTCCACTAGTATTTTTGAGCAGGAGAAGTTCCACATGACCTCCAGTTTCTTCCTTTTGACCATAGAGGCGGGCAGGGAGAACGCGGGTGTCATTCATGACAAGGGCATCGCCAGGTTCCAGCATATCAATAATAGAATGGAAGTGTTTATCCTGCATTTCTCCCGTCTCACGGTTGACAATGAGGAGTTTAGAAGCATCTCGTTTTTCAAGAGGCGTTTGGGCAATCAATTCCTCGGGTAAGTGGAAATCAAAATCAGCTGTATTCATATATCTGTTCATTCTTTCTAAGTTCTAATCCTATCCATTATAACATGTTTCAAGTTTGGACGCTCTTTTTTTAGAAATTAAATCGTTTTCACTTGACAAAAATTGGTCTATACCATATAATAAATATAGATTAAAACGGAGGATGAAAAGATGAAAGTTATTAAAGTTGAAAACCAAATCGAAGGTGGAAAAGTTGCTTTTGAGATTTTGAAGGAAAAATTGGCCAACGGCGCTCAAACCCTAGGACTTGCAACAGGAAGTAGTCCACTTGAATTTTACAAGGAAATTGTTGAGAGCGACCTTGATTTTTCAAATCTAACCAGTGTCAACCTAGATGAGTATGTAGGGCTTGATGGGGACAACCCACAGTCTTATCGTTACTTCATGCAAGAAAACTTGTTTAACCAAAAACCATTTAAAGAAAGTTTCTTGCCTCGTGGGGTTAAGGACAATGCTGAAGCTGAAGTTGAACGCTACAACCAAATTTTGGCCGACCATCCAGTTGACCTTCAAATCTTGGGAATTGGTCGCAATGGACATATCGGATTTAATGAGCCTGGGACTCCATTTGACAGTCAAACACACCTTGTAGAGCTTGACCAGTCTACTATTGAAGCCAATGCGCGCTTTTTTGACAAGATTGAAGACGTCCCAACCCAAGCCATTTCAATGGGAATTAAAAACATCTTGGATGCCAAGTCAATTATTCTCTTTGCTTACGGCGAATCAAAAGCAGAAGCCATTGCCGGCACCGTGTCTGGTCCAGTGACCGAGAACCTACCAGCAAGTAGCCTCCAAAATCACCCTGATGTGACGATTATTGCGGATGCTGAGGCGCTTAGCTTACTTGAAAAATAAAAAGCAATATTCTATTGAACGCTTTCAACTCTTGTATAAATGGAAGAAAAAATCAAAATTAAACCGCATTTTTTCTTGACAATTATTCCCTTTACGTGTAAAATAGAATAGATCTTGAACTTGAAGGGAGTGAAAAAAATGTCTAAAACAGTAGTACGTAAGAATGAATCTCTTGACGACGCACTTCGTCGTTTCAAACGTGCGGTTACTAAAGCTGGTACTCTTCAAGAAACACGCAAACGTGAATTCTATGAAAAACCTTCTGTAAAACGCAAACGTAAATCAGAAGCAGCTCGTAAACGTAAAAAATTCTAATTGAAATGAAAGGCTAGAGAAATCTAGTCCTTTTTCTTTTAAATAAATACTTCAAAGCCTGCAAAAATCTGAAACTTCCTCCCACAATTTGATATAATAGAGGGAAGAACTCATTTGAAGGAGGAAATGATGTCGGTTTTAGTAAAAGAAGTGATTGAAAAGCTTAGACTAGACATTGTCTATGGCGAACCAGAATTACTTGAAAAGGAAATCAATACAGCGGATATTACGCGACCTGGTCTTGAAATGACAGGTTATTTTGACTACTACACGCCAGAGCGGATCCAGCTCTTGGGGATGAAGGAGTGGTCTTATCTGATTAGCATGCCTTCTAACAGTCGTTATGAAGTTTTGAAAAAAATGTTTCTACCTGAAACACCTGCGGTCATTGTTGCTCGTGGTTTGGTGGTTCCAGAGGAGATGTTAAAGGCTGCTAGAGAATGTAAGATTGCTATTTTAACCAGCCGTACAGCTACCAGTCGTTTGTCTGGAGAATTATCTAGCTATCTGGATTCTCGTTTGGCGGAACGCACCAGTGTTCACGGTGTCTTGATGGATATCTATGGGATGGGTGTCTTGATTCAAGGAGATAGTGGTATCGGTAAGAGTGAAACAGGTCTTGAGCTTGTCAAACGTGGGCACCGCTTGGTAGCAGATGATCGGGTAGATATTTATTCTAAGGATGAATTAACTCTTTGGGGAGAGCCTGCTGAAATCTTGAAACACTTGATTGAAATTCGTGGGGTTGGTATTATCGATGTCATGAGCCTCTACGGTGCGAGTGCGGTAAAAGATTCTTCACAAGTTCAGTTGGCTGTCTACTTGGAAAATTACGATACGCATAAGACCTTTGATCGACTTGGAAACAATGCAGAGGAATTAGAAATTTCTGGCGTAGCCATTCCTCGTATCCGCATCCCAGTTAAAACAGGTCGTAATATCTCTGTCGTGATTGAGGCTGCTGCCATGAATTATCGTGCCAAGGAAATGGGCTTTGATGCGACGCGTTTGTTCGAAGAACGCTTGACAAATCTTATTGCTCAAAACGAGGTGCCTAATGCTTGATCCAATTGCTATTCATCTAGGTCCTCTAGCCATTCGTTGGTATGCCTTGTGTATTGTTACAGGTTTGATTCTTGCGGTTTATTTGACCATGAAAGAAGCGCCTAGAAAGAAGATCATACCAGACGATATTTTAGATTTTATCTTAGTAGCCTTTCCCTTGGCTATTTTAGGAGCTCGTCTCTACTATGTTATTTTCCGTTTTGATTACTATAGTCAGAATTTGGGAGAGATTTTTGCCATTTGGAATGGTGGTTTGGCCATTTACGGTGGTTTGATAACTGGGGCTCTTGTGCTCTATATCTTTGCTGATCGTAAACTCATTAATACTTGGGATTTTCTAGATATTGCAGCGCCTAGCGTCATGATAGCCCAAAGTTTGGGTCGCTGGGGCAATTTCTTTAACCAAGAAGCTTATGGTGCAGCAGTGGATAATCTGAATTATCTACCTGGCTTCATCCGTGACCAGATGTATATTGATGGGAGCTACCGTCAACCGACCTTCCTTTATGAGTCCCTATGGAATCTACTTGGATTTGCCTTGATTTTGATATTCAGACGAAAATGGAAGAGTCTCAGACGAGGCCATATTACTGCTTTCTACTTGATTTGGTATGGTTTCGGTCGTATGATCATCGAAGGCATGCGGACAGATAGCCTCATGTTCTTTGGTCTTCGAGTGTCCCAATGGCTATCAGTTGTCCTTATCGGTCTCGGTATTTTTATCATTCTATATCAAAATCGAAAGAAGGCCCCTTACTATATTACAGAGGAGGAAAACTAAATGTTAGAAGTTGCATATATTCTTGTAGCCTTTGCTTTGATTGTCTTTTTAGTCTATCTAATCATTACTGTACAAAAGCTTGGCCGTGTTATCGATGAAACAGAGAAGACGATTAAAACCTTGACTTCAGATGTGGATGTGACCTTGCATCATACCAATGAATTGCTGGCTAAGGTCAATGTCTTGGCAGATGATATCAATGTCAAGGTGGCAACGATTGATCCACTCTTTAATGCTGTCGCAGATTTATCTCTATCTGTTTCAGACCTCAATGACCATGCGCGTGTCTTGAGCAAGAAAGCTTCCTCAGCTGGTTCAAAAACACTCAAGACCGGTGCAAGTTTGTCAGCTCTTCGTCTTGCAAGTAAATTTTTCAAAAAATAAAAAAGGAGAATCCTTATGGGTAAACTATCCTCAATCCTTTTAGGAACCGTTTCAGGTGCAGCTCTTGCCTTGTTTTTAACAAGCGACAAGGGCAAACAAGTTTGCAGTCAGGCTCAAGATTTTCTAGATGATTTGAGAGAAGATCCGGAGTATGCCAAGGAGCAGGTCTGTGAAAAACTGACAGAAGTTAAGGATCAGGCTACAGATTTTGTTCTGAAAACCAAAGAACAGGTAGAGTCAGGTGAAATCACTGTGGACAGTGTACTTGCTCAAGCCAAATCATGTGCTCGTCAAGCAACAGAAGCATCAAAAAATCAATTCAATAACCTCAAGGAGCAATGGCAAGAAAAGGCAGAAATTCTTGACCAAGCAGAAGAGATTGTGATTGATATCAAAGAAGAAAAAATCTAGATTTGATGAGACTGGGCAAAAACTCAATTCTAGGAAAAAATGAAGTAAATCTTTTTACAATAAAACACATAATATCAAGTTTTTTCAATACTTGATATTATGTGTTTTTTGATTTTAAAGGCTTTTTAATAAACTTTTTTTAAATACATGAGTGTTATGAATTTTTATGGTATAATGGCAGTGTTGGAAGTGAAATATTTATACTCTTCGAAAATCTCTTCAAACTACGTCAGCTTCACCTTGCCGTACTCCAGTACAGCCTGCGGCTAGCTTCCTAGTTTGCTCTTTGATTTTCATTGAGTATTACATTTTTTTATATTTTACTGATATTTTAGTAATATTAAGCAATCCATTTTCTATGATTAGAAATCAATGTGGTAGTTTATGATGAAGTAGAGGAAAAGCTCTAAAATTTTAGTCAAGAAACGATTTAGTATTCTGTCTATGTAAAATATTAGAAGCCTCTATTTTGTAAAAAATAGTTAGAAAGAAAGTTGGTAAAATGAAAGATATTTTTAATAAACGTCAACGTTTTTCGATTCGAAAGTTTTCTGTTGGAGTGGCTTCTGTATTAATAGGAATTGCCTTGTTTACACCATCTCAGGGAGTGCTTGCTTCTACGGAAAATTCCCCATCTTCTGTGGAGAAAAGAGAAGCAGTTCAACCTATACCAGATAATCAAAATAATCCTGCTTCTGAGTTAGATACCAGAGATGTTCCAATAAGATCTACAAGGACTACAGAACTCGGTACATCTGGGGATAAGGAAAATAATAGCTTGATCACAAGGGCTTCCGTGGCGGGTGAAGACAGATCAAGCACTCCAGAGGTGAGAGCAGCATCCAATCCTTCCGAGGTTAAAAAGTATGAATTAACTGATGAGTATGCTAAGCAAATAAAAGCAGGAGTAATCGGTTCAGAAGGTAATAAGCTTGACAGTTTGTTACTAAACGGCCCTAAGTTAAGTCCAGAAGCTTATACAGATGAAGATTACTTGAAGGATAAAGAAGAACTTTATATTTATGAAAAGGACGGAAAAAAGTATGTAGGCTATAATAGTCATCCTATGTTAGAAGATACTGATGGTGATGGTATTATTGACAGTAAAGAAAAGCCAGATGAAAAATTAAAATGGAATGTCAGTGAGCGCGATATGATTATGTTCATGGAATTGTCTTACCGAGATGATGATTATATTGATAAAGTTTTAAATAATAAGAAGCAATTAACAGAGGCGGATTTATACAAAAAGAAAGGCGAAAGTAAACCACGCTATGAATACATGATGATGAATAGGGAATTAGCTCCTTATTGGAAAAGAAAGAAAAGCTATCATACATCCAGTGGACTAGATGCTGTCTTGTATGAAACTAAGAGTGATTTCTTATATTTACCAAATGGAACTGCACAAGTGTTAGCCTTTCGTGGAACAAGTGATGCCAAAGATATTGTGGCTGATGGAGTACTTGGAGTAGGAAGCAATCCTCAGCAAGGGAACGATGCAGAAAATATCATGCGCGAACTAGCTAAAGATAAGAGTATTACCAATCTTTATTTGACAGGACATTCTTTAGGAGGATACTTAGTACAACGGGCAATGGTTGAAGCCTATCAGTTGGCATATTCTGATAGCAGAGTCATGTCTCCTAAAGAACAGCGGGCTTATAGAAACTTTTATAATAATGTATTAAAAAAAGGAACAACATTCAATGCTCCAAAAGTTGTGACAAGTTGGGTTTCCCGTCGTGAATTTTGGCAAAAAGGTTTAGATAGCAAAAAAATAGCTAAGTCTGGTAAAATGACTCATTATATTGTTGATAATGATTCGACGATAAGAAAAGGTGTCAGCAATGATAGTGATGTTGTTATAAATGTTGGACGAACCAGTGGAGGTCATAGTTCACGTTCTTATTTTGAAGCCGATATGATTAATAGACGATCAGAGTTTATATCTGGGAAACGAATTTCTTTAGATGGGACAGGTTATCAAGATAAAAAAATTACAACAGTTAAATCTGTAGAAAAAGTTGGAGAAACTGCTGTATATAGTAAACGCGGAGATGACATCATTAAGTCAACAACTGTGAGTATGAAAGATCCTGATACAGGACAGATTACTAAAAATACACTTGACGAAGTGTTCAAGAAAGATGGTGCTAAATCTAAGGTTGTGGTTACGCCCCTCGAGCCAAGTGTTCGTTATGAAAAAGACGCGACAAAAGCTAAAGGTGAAGCAAAAATCACAGTAGCTGGTACTCCAGGTACCAGAACAGTAACTACCACTTATACTGTGAATCCGACAGATGGTAGCCTCATTCCACATGAAGGAAAACCAGTTATCAAACCTTCAACTCCTACAGTGGTTAAAGTGCCAGCTAAAGATGAGGTTGAATACCTCAAAGAAGGTGATGATGTTGTTAAGAAGACAACAACTTACGCGGTCAATGCAAGTACCGGTGTCCTTACTCCAACAGAGAAAAAGGAAATCTTCAAACAAAATGGAGCTAAATCTAAGGTTGTGGTTACGCCAATAGAGCCAAGTGTTCGTTATGAAAAAGACGCGACAAAAACTAAAGGTGAAGCAAAAATCACAGTAGCTGGTACTCTAGGCACTAGAACAGTAACTACCACTTATACTGTGAATCCGACAGATGGTAACCTCATTCCACATGAAGGAAAACCAGTTATCAAACCTTCAACTCCTACAGTGGTTAAAGTGCCAGCTAAAGATGAGGTTGAATACCTCAAAGAAGGCGATGATGTTGTTAAGAAGACAACAACTTACGCGGTCAATGCAAGTACCGGTGCCTTAACTCCAACAGAGACAACAGAAATCTTCAATAGAAATGGAGCCAAGGCTAAGGTTGTGGTTACGTCAATAGAGCCAAGTATTCGTTATGAGAAAGACGCCACAAGAGCCAAAGGTGAAGCTAAAGTCACAGTAGCTGGTACTCCAGGTACTAGAACAGTAACCACAACCTATACAGTTAAACCTACAGATGGCAGCCTCATTCCACATGAAGGAAAACCAGTTATCAAACCTTCAACTCCTACAGTGGTCAAGGTCCCAGCTAAAGATGAGGTTGAATACCTCAAAGAAGGCGATGATGTTGTTAAGAAGACAACAAGCTACGAAGTCAATGCAAGTACCGGTGCCCTTACTCCAACAGTAAGGAAAGACATTGCCAGTCCAAATGGCGTTAAATCCAAAGTCGTAACCAAAATAATTCCTGTAACAACACGGTATGAAGCAGATAAAACCAAAGATGTAGGAACTAATACGGTTACTAATAATGGATCTGAAGGTAAGATAGTAACAACAACATCAACACTTGTTAATGAAACTAATGGTACGGTAACGGATGGAACACCGATCGTTAGTAGAACAGAAATGGTACCAAAAGTCGTTAAAGTTGGTGCCAAGGACAAAGTAGTAGAAACCCCGATTGAACCAGAAGTTGAGTACGTCAGAGATGGTGAACGAGAAGTTGACACACCTAATGAACACGTTGAAGGAGCTAAAGGTAAAACAGTTACTACAACCACTTATGATGTAGATCCAAAGGACGGTCATATCACAGAACACGTTGGTAATCCAGTCGTCACCCCAGCATGCAAAACAATTGTTAAAGTTGGTGCGAAAACTAAGGTTGAACAATCTAAAGATTCTGAAGGTCGTGATGTGATTGATACCACTACCTATGAAGTTGATCCAAAAACAGGTAAGGTAACTCCTACAACAGTTCGAACTTATGGAACAACGAAAGAACCAACGACTGAGACAAGACCTGTACCATCCCCTGTTGTCTATGAAAAAGACGATAGTCGTGACAAAGATTTAGAACCAGTTCGAAAAGAAGGAACTCCTGGAGAAGACACCATCACCACAACGTACACAGTAGATCCTAATACTGGAAAGATTACAGCAAGTGAAGGTCAACCAGTTCGTACGAAAGAACCAACTAATACTATTGTCAAAGTCGCAGCGAAGGATAAAGTAGAAACAACCGAAATCCCATCACCTAAGAAGTATGTGAAAGATGATACACGTGACAAAGATCAACCGAATGTGGAAGAAGCAGGTCGAGCAGGTTCACGTACAACAACCACTACTTACAAAGTAAATCCAGCAGATGGAACAATTACAGAAAGAGTAGGAGAACCAGTAGTAGTAAATCCAACAGAAACAATTGTCAAAGTTGCAGCGAAGGACAAAGTAGTAGAAACACCAATTGAGCCAGAAGTTGAGTATGTTAGAGATGTTGAAAAAGACTTCGGTACACCAGCTCAGCGTACTGAGGGTGAAAAAGGTAAAACAGTCACTACAACCACTTACGATGTAGATCCAAAGGACGGTCATATTACAGAACACGTTGGTAATCCAGTCGTCACCCCAGCAGGTAAGACAATCGTTAAAATTGGTGCGAAAACTAAGGTTGAACAATCTAAAGATCCTGAAGGTCGTGATGTGATTGATACCACTACCTATGAAGTTGATCCAAAAACAGGTAATGTAACTCCGACAACAGTTCGAACTTATGGAACAAGTAAAGAACCAACAGTAGAGTTAGAACAATCTCCTAAGACAGGTGATGCTACAGTGACACCGAAGAAGCGAGATGACTCAACATCCCCATCAGGGACTAAGGTAGAAATGCCAGGTGAAGATGGAAAAGGTAAAGTACCCAACAGTGACCTCCCAGAAGGTAAAGTTACAAAACCAGGTCAGATTACTGAGCCAGATAAACCATCTGTTGAAGTTCCTGAGGTAACAACCCCAACAGGTAAGACGCCAAAAGTAGAGTTAGAACAAAATCCTAAGACAGGTGATGTTACAGTAACACCGAAAAAAACAGATAGTTCAACATATCAACCAGGAACTAAGGTAGAAATCCCAGGTGAAAATGGAGAAGGTAAAGTTACAGAACCAGGTAAACCATCTGTGGAAGTTCCAGTCGAAAATCCACCTGAGGTAACAATTTTTGAAAACGGTGTATTACCAGATTCGATTGAATTGCCAGAGCTAATGATTGAGGTTCGATGGATTGATGAAGCTGGAAATGTATTGAAACCATCCGTTAAGACAGGTAATGAAAAGGATGCTGAACATGGATCAATTCCAGGATATGAATTTGTACGAACTGTGATTGATGAAAATGAACCAGTAATGACCCACATTTTCAGAAAAGTAAGTGGAAGTACAATTCCAAATACAATTCCAGTAACTCCAGTCCTACCTGATATTAATGGAAATTCTGGTCACGATACGGCTGCGCTAACAACTCCAACTCCAGTTGCGTCAGCAACACATGATGCTAATGGAAATTCTGGTCAAGATACAGCTGCACCAACAACTCCAATTCCAGATGAAGTTACCCCGAATACAACTCGTGAAGATACTACAGATGTTGTTGATAATGGAGTTAAATCAAATGATTCTCAAAATGTATTGCCAAATACAGGAACAGGATCAAATGCTGCTCTTGCATCTCTAGGACTTCTTGGACTATTGAGTGGATTTGGACTTGTAGCTCGCAAGAAAAAAGAAGACTAAAAATTTAGTCAAAATATGAATTGTTCATTGTTAAGTGGACAATGAATAAAAAAATTAACAACGGCTTTGTTCCTCATTTTAAGAGGTACAAGGCCGTTGTTGTATTTTTGAAAAGTAGATGCTAATATCTGTACCACAATAAATTGAAACTAGAATAATACACTCTGGTTGTTAAAACATTTCTAGAAATTAATTTGATTTTAAATCTAGACAGTTAGTTTTACTTTAGTATATAACATAATAACATTTTATGGATGATTAAAAATTTTCTCCCTCATTTTATGTAATAAATCGGTTTTAACTTGTTTAAATAGACTAAAAATGGTATAATTGAGCTGTGATAGCTGTGATAGCTGTGATAGCTGTGATAGCTGTGATAGCTGTGATAGCTGTGATAGCTGTGATGTTATTTGCTGATAGCGATCATCATAGTGATTTTTATAGCTTAACTCTTTTTAGGGAGTTGAAGTTATGAAGATTGCTTTTTCTATATTATATTGCCCTTAGGAGGACAAATGGAACACAAATCGAATTCATACAAAGTAAATCTACAGCAACGTGAAAAAGTTTTGCGCTTTTCTATTCGTAAATACAGTTTCGGTGCCGCTTCAGTTGCTGTTGCAGCGCTGATGTTTTTGGGCGCGCGCGTTGCTAGTGCGGATAGTGTAGTTGAAAACACTCCAAAATCTACTGCGGGTGTAGTAAGTCCTAAAGATGAGGCCAAGTCGCCTCAAGGTATTGCGGAACCTACTGGAAACAAAGTAGATGAAGTAAATAAATCCTTGGAAACTCAAGCGCCTACAGTTGATAAAACTAAGTTGAGAAAAGTAGTTGAAGAACTAAATTCTCTTCTTTCAACTAAATTAAACCTTGACGAGTCAGTAGTCTCACCTATTAAAGATAGACTTCAAAAAGGAAAAGAAGCCCTAGAAAATTCTGACCTAGCTCAAAAGGATATTGATGAGCTTGTAGAACTCTTGTCTAAAGATGTGACAGTCTTATCAGCTGCTGCTAAGGAATCAACTGAGATTCAAGGGAATAAAACTGAAAAGCAGGCTGACAATCTAGCAAGTCAAACTTCTCCTGAAGTAAGCGCAAGCGAAGAGAACCAAACTGTATCAGCTAAAAAAGATTCTTTGAAAGTATCTGTAGATCAATTGCAGGCAGCTGTTTTGGAATTGCCTGAGCATGAGACTAGCAAAGAAGTTCTTGAAAAAGCCAATGAACTATTGGGCTTGGCTCAGGATGTTCTTCAGAATACTACAGTCTCTCTAACAGATGTTGAACAAATGAACAAACTTGTGAAGAGAATGTTTATTTCTGTTAAAAATGCTACAACACGTTTGAGTTCAGGATCTCGTGACTCACGTAATGGTCAAAGTATGGGTCAAGGTTCTGGTCTAAGATCGGCAGCCATTGATAAAACGACTATTCGTGGGCAACTTGGAATCGTTATAGCAAATTCTGGATTTATCACAGGATATGCGACACCATCTTCAACAATTGAAATTAAGCAAAATGGAAAAACATTGGTAACTTCAAAGCTTGATGATTCAGGTGCCTTCAAGTTAAATGCTCCTGGGATTAAAGTTGGAAGCACAGTGACATTGGTAGTGAATGGGAAAACTGTTGATACTGTAGTTGTAAGCGAAGCAAATACAGTTTCCTTCAATGATAGTCTAGCCTATGTTAAACAAGTTGATGGATATACAGCAGCGGAATCTGATGTGGAAATCACAGTAGGAGGACGAAAATATAAAACGAAGTCGCAATCTAATGGATATTTCACTGTTGATGTTGATGCTCAACTGATGACAAAAGGTGCGGAAGTCACAGCTGTAGTAACAAAAGATGGGAAAGTAGTTGGTCGTGGAACGAGTATTGTTCGTGAAGTAAAAGTAACAGACTTCGGTGTTGGTTGGACAGAAAACCCTATGATTAACTATTCAGAGCGTGATGTGTTCTCACCAGATACGAAACAGTATGCTTTCGTAAGTAAAGGAAAAGCTAATCAAGCTTATGATAACATTCGTGTGTATCGTGAGATGCGAGTTGAAGATAATGGCAACAAGTATTACTATTGGATGGTAGATTCAGGTCCAGCAGCAAATGCGCAGGCAGGATTGTCTAAAAAAATCTCACTTGCTATTCCGCGTACAGTTGGAGATCCGTATGATTTCACTTATACAAAATATGTAAATGGACAACAGACATCTCATAAAGAATATTCTAGTGCGTCAGCATGGGAGTATGAAAATCCCGCTTATCGAGCATATGTAAAAGATGGTGTCCGACGTTCGGGGGCATCTTATACTGAAAATACAGATGCTTGGATGGATTATATAGAACCATCAAATGGATGGCGTAAGAATATTTATCGAAAAAATAGCGGAGATGGGACAGAGCCTAATGCAGATGCATTCCCTCGAGTCCTAGATATGTTAGGTATCAAGAAGAACGGTCTTGAATACAACCTTGTTAGAGGTGTTATAGAAGATAAACTGAACGTAGTTGCTGGGCAACGTACAATTATGACTTTCAAAACAAAAGTTTTAGAAGGTGATGAATTGGATCAAAGTATTATGTCGGATTGGGTTAATAAAGATAAAAGTAATCCGATGGTATCAGAGATCAAATCCCGCTTAGCGAATGATCCGTATCTTGCCTACGGAGGGTATACATTGGGAGGAAAACCTCGGTATTATTCAGGTCAAAATGCCATCATCGGTACCTTGCCGTTGAGACCAGAAGAAGCAACTAACTTCAATTTCAAACCAGTATCTAAAGAGCAAACTACAAAAGTGGGAGTTATTCCTCCAGCGATTGATAGCATTAAGAATAAGTCAGAAATGCCAGCTGGAACAACCTATCGTTGGTTTAAAGATCCAGATGTGTCCAAAACTACGGCACCAGGGAAACCAGTGTATGGTAAGGTAGAAGTAGTAATCCCCCAACGTGGAACCTACATTGTGGATGTACCAGTTCATGTTGTAGATACCAAAGCTCAAACACCAGTGGCAACAGCTAAGGATAATGGGGATGTAACTGCAAAACCACAAGATTCTAAAAAAGTAGACAAAATCAAAGTAAGCTTTACAGGGGAAGATAATAAACCTAAAACAGCTGAGGGAACTAAAGGAACAAACGGCAAATGGACTGTAAATAACCCAGATGTTCGAATTGATCCAAATACAGGTGAAATCACAATCCCGGCTAATAAAGTTAAAGACTTGACAGAAGTAACAGCAGTTACGAAGAATGGAAATGGTGCGGATTCGGATCCAGCTAAAGCAACTGCAAAAGATGTCCAAAAACCACAAGCTACTTTAAATGGCATTACGCTAACAGAGACAGCCAATACACCAATCTTTACAGTCTATCGTGGTGCTGACTTTAACCCAGAGCTTAAAGTATGGGATAACTCAGGTACCATCTCAAAAGTAACAGTTGGAAATCTTCCTGGCGGAGTAAGTGCTTCTAACTTTACAGCTCAAACAGGTAAAGATGGAAGTTCAGAAGATAAGAAGTATAAAACTCGTTTATCTTCAGGTAGAGTATTAGATACTCAGACATTGGGAGAACATACTGCTACTCTTCACGTAGAAGGAAGTAGTGCTACTGACAGCCGTGACTTGAAATTCAAGTACCGTGTTGTGGATATTGCAACAAAAAATCTTGAAAATGGTGTCGCGAAAGTACCAGTTGGTTCAACATTAAATGTACCAAATAGCCGTACAAATGTTGATGCTCATAATTATCTTAAAGTTGTAGATAGCCAAGATCAAAGCGATCGTGGGAATAGCCACTTGCCTCAAGGTATGACTTGGACGTGGAAAGCTGGAGACAACTTAGATCCAGGTACTACATTAGATAATTCAGGTAAATACACTCGAAATGCTACAGCGCAATTCCCAAGTTCTGTAACAGATAACAATAGTACAACTAGAACAACATTTGCACCGACAGAAATCAAGCGTCCAGTAGTTCTTGCGGTAACGCCGACAGCGCCTAGCGTAGTAGCCAATGAAAATGGTAGTGTAACAGTTACCCCACCAACACGTCCTAATGGTAATACACCGCAAGATATTGATACAATCACACTTACTTATACACCAACAGGTAAGACTACACCAGAAACTGTAACAGTTGCAAAATCAGGAAATAACTGGACAGTCAATGGTAAGACAACCGATAAAGTATCAGTTGCTCCAGCAGGTGTTGTGACAATTTCTGATCTTGAAGTTGCGGATGGTAAAGAAGTAACTGCAAAAGTTTCTAAGAGAATTGATAATAATGTAGTTCTTGAAAGTCCAGTAGCTAAAGTAACATCAAAATCTTCTAAACCAGCTAAACCAGTAGCAGTGGCGAAAGATAATGGTGATGTTACAGGTAAACCACAAGATCCAGCAAAAGCAGATAAGATCACTGTAAGCTATACAGGAGAAGATAATCAACCCAAAACAGCTGTTGGAACTAAAGATTCGAAAGGAAAATGGACAGTAAATACTCCAGAAGTACAAATCAATCCAAATACTGGAGAAATCACGATTCCGGAAAATAAAGTAAAAGACGGAACAGAAGTAACAGTAGTTACGAAAAATGGAAATGGTACTGATTCAGATCCAGCAAAAGCAACAGCGAAATTTTCTAAGCCAGCTAAACCAGTAGCAACAGCAAAAGACAATGGTGATGTTACAGGTAAACCACAAAATCCAGCAAAAGCAGATAAGATTACTGTAAGCTATACAGGAGAAGATAATCAACCAAAAACAGCTGTAGGAACAAAAGATCCAAAAGGAAACTGGACAGTTAATACTCCAGAAGTGCAAATTAATCCTAAAACAGGAGAAATCACAATTCCAGACAATAAAGTAAAAGACGGAACGGAAGTAACGGTAGTTACAAAAAATGGAAATAGCACTGATTCAGATCCAGCAAAAGCAGTGGCAAAAGATGCAATAAAACCAGAAGCAACGTTAAATGGTGTACGTTTAACAGAAAATGCTAATTCACCAATCTTTACAGTCTATCGTGGAGCTACATTTAACCCTGAATTGAAGGTATGGGATAACTCAGGTGTGATTTCCAAAGTAGAAGTTAAGGGAGGACTTCCAAAAGGAGTAACCGCTTCTACATTTACATCTCAAACAGGAAAAACTGAAGCAAATCCATATGCAACTCGTTTGTCTTCAGGTACTGTATTGAATACTGAAACTTTAGGAGAACATGAAGCAACTCTGCACGTTGAAGGAAGTAGTGCGACTGATAGCCGTGATTTGAAATTCAAATATCGTGTAGTGGATATTGAAACACGAAATCTAGAAAACGGTATCGCAAAAGTACCAGTAGCTTCAACGTTGAATGTAGCCAATAGTGGTAAAAATATTGATGCTCATAGATATCTTAAGGTTGTAGATAGTGAAGATAAAGCAGATCGTGGAAACAATTATTTACCAAGTGGTATGACGTGGACATGGAAAGCTGGAGATAAATTAGATTCAGGAACAACACTAGATAACTCAGGGAAATATACTCGAAATGCAACAGCAGTATTCCCGGATACTAGCAAAAATTCTATTACGGATGTAAATAGTACAACTAGAACAACATTTGCACCTGCAGAAATTAAGCGTCAAGTAGTGTTAGCAGTAACGCCAACAGTGCCTAGCGTAGTTGGACATGAGAATGGTAGTGTGACAATTACCCCACCAACACGCCCTAATAGTACTAATCCACAAGATATTGATACTATCACCCTTACTTATGTACCAACAGGTAAGACTACACCAGAAACTGTAACAGTTACAAAATCAGGAAATACTTGGACTGTAAATGGTAAGACAGCTGATAAAGTGTCAGTAACCCCTGCAGGCGTTGTGACAATTTCTGATGCTGAGGTTGCAGATAAAACAGAAATAACTGCAAAAGTTTCTAAGAGAATTGATAATGTAGTTCTTGAGAGTCCAGTAGCTAGAGGAACAGCAAATGGTAGTTTGGGAGCTGAAGTTACTCCACCAGCACCAGTTCTGGAAAAAGAAAAAACTACGCCAGTTACAGTAGTAACACCAAACAAACCAGGTTCAACAATCACCACAGAAACACCAGTAAATGGATTAACAGTAGATGGCGATGGTAACTTAACTGGTACACCAACTGTCACAGATTGGGGACCGAAAGAAGAAGAACGTAAAGTTACGATCCCAGTTAAAGTTAAACATGGTGACGAGGTAGTTCCTGTAAATGTTCCAGTTACTATCCAACGCGATACAGATGGAGACGGAATTCCAGATAAAGTAGACACAGATGATGACAACGATGGAATTCCAGACAAGGATGATGCAAATCCAAAAGTAGCTGATAAATTAACAGGAGACACAACAGGAAAAACTGTAAAAGAAAAAACACCTGTCCCAGCAAATACTAAGGTAGTAACACCAAACAAACCAGGCACAACGATTTCAGTAGATGGTCCAGTAAATGGTTTAACAGTGGATAACGGCGGAAATCTAGTGGGAACACCAAGCATCACAGATTGGGGACCAAAAGAAGAAGAACGTACAGTAGAGATTCCAGTTAAACTGAAACGTGGAACAGAAGAGACTGTTGTAAAAATCCCTGTAACTATCCAACGCGATACAGATGGAGATGGAATCCCAGATAAAGTAGATCCAGATGATGATAACGATGGAATTCCAGACAAGGATGATGCAAATCCAAAAGTAGCTGATAAATTAACAGGAACAGTAACAGAAAAAACTGTCCCAGAAAAAACACCTGTCCCAGCGAATACTAAGGTAATCACACCAAACAAACCAGGTACAACGATTACAGTAGATGGTCCAGTAAATGGTTTGACTGTGGATCAAGGTGGAAATCTAGTAGGCACACCAAGCGTCACAGATTGGGGACCAAAAGAAGAAGAACGTACAGTAGAGATTCCAGTTAAACTGAAACGTGGAACAGAAGAGACTGTTGTAAAAGTACCAGTTAAAATTCAACGTGATACAGATGGCGACGGTATTCCAGATGTGACTGATCCAGATGATGACAACGATGG
>NZ_JAPVZM010000023.1:0-10858 GCF_041432335.1 Streptococcus sp. 20925_1_24
ATACGAGGGATTTGATGATTTTTCTTTACTAGAGGAGTCTCAGCAACCATCATTTTTGAACACTGATAGCACTTAAAACGACGTTTTCTAAGTAGAATTCTAGTAGCCATACCAGTCGTTTCTAGGTAAGGGATCTTAGACGGTTTTTGAAAGTCATATTTCTTCATTTGCCTTCCACAATCAGGGCAAGATGGGCCCTCATAGTCCAGTTTAGCGATGATTTCTTTGTGGGTATTCCTATTGATGACATCCATAAATTGGATATTAGGGTCTTTAATGTCTAGTAGTTTTGTGATAAAATGTAATTGTTCCATAGGATTCTTTCTAATGATGGTTTGGTCGCTTTTCATTATAGATCTTATGGGACTTTTTTTCTACAATAAAAACGGCTCCATAATATCTATAGGGGATTTACCCACTACAAATATTATAGAGCCTAAAAAAGTTGTTCCTAAAATGGAGCAACTTTTTTGACGATTAGAACAAATCAATACCAGTCTTATTTAATGCATGGCAATGATAAGTGAAGGCGTTGATAAAATTAGAGTAGTATTGCTGATCAATAAATTTTGCGCTTTGAAGATAATTAAATAAATTTTTTGCTAAGGGAATAGCCTCAGGTTTATTCCATCTAAATTGATTGTAAACATGTTCAACTTCTAGGAACATGAGGGGAATAGCCAGGTAGCCTCGTTCGAAGGTCTGAAGTGATTTAATTTTTTTAATAATATCGTCAGCCTTTTGATAGTAACCCAGTTCAGAGAAGTATTTTGCGGAGAAAGTGAGAGCATTTAAAATGCGGATGTAGGTGTCAGTATTGGCACTTTCTTTGTACATAAGTAGTAATTGTTTGCTCATATGATCAATAAGTTCCATCGGACAATGATTGACAATGACGCGATAAATTTCAAGTTCGATACTATTAAAGACATCCGATTTCATTAAATGATTGATAATGTTTTGAATTCTGGCAACAGTTTCAGGACTTTTTGATATGGTTGGATAATGTCTTAATTTAATAGATTTGAAAATCATCTCTGCTTGAAGTGGGTTGTCTTTTAGATAGACATCAAATAATTTTTCGTATTCTTCAATATAAGTGAGGATATCTTCTTCATGGACCACATGCTTACCAAATTCTATAGCTGGTAATTCTAAGCAGTCTCCACCTTTATTTGCATAGGCGAGAACAAAATCATTCCATTCAACTCCGATAACAATTAACAGTTTGGCAAAGTTTTCAAGTGAAATTCCTTTGTCTCCTTTTTCAAATTGACTTAGGAACTGTGGTGATACGATATCTGAGGCGGCTTCCTTTAGGCTGAGGCCTCGTGCTTCGCGCAGATACTTAAATGTAGCTCCAAATGGGTATAGATTTTCCATAAATAATCTCCTTACATACTTCTAAAACTATTATACAAAAATTTAGAGAAAAAATAGAGAAAAGAAAACTATAGTTACAAAATATTAGAATTCTATGCTATTTTTGGATTTTTTAAATAACATTGAAACTATAGTTTAAATGCCGAAAAATTTAAATATCTATTATGGTATGATAAGGGAAAGAATGGAAAATAAAGTAAGCTTGTTATACTAGTATAACAAGGATTGACTTACCACTCAATCCTATTCTATCAGTCATTAAAGGAGAAAATGATGAAGAAACTGAAAACCCTCACAACTTCAACAGCTATTGCGCTTGCGTCTGTTGGTGTGCCTGCATTTGCTCAAGAAGCAACTAACACAACAGCAGTTGATTCAACTGCTGTCAATGAACCAGCTCTTGTTTCAAAACCTGTAGCCGATACAAAACCAGAAGTGAAGAAATCTTCTGATATCAAGCCTGCTCTTGATGCTCAAGCGTCTACTGTTAAGCAAGTTGAAGCTGAAAGTGAAACAGCAAAAGCTGAAGCTACTTCTGCTAACCAAGCTGTTACAACTACTGAAACTGCTTTGACAAGCGCTAAAGAGAACTTGAAGTCAGCGGAAGCTGTTAAAGCAAATGCTACAGAAGAAAATATCACTGCTACAAAAGCTAAACAAGACGCCAATGTAAAAGCTCAAGATGCCAATCAAAAAGCAACTGAAGCGTCTACTGAAGCAATTAAAGCACAAACTGAGACTGTAGCGACTGAAACAGCTAACGTTGCCAGCGCAACAAGTAAGAAAGTTGAAGCTGATAAAACAGTAACCGCTAAAGAAGCTAATGTAAAATCAGCTGAAGACGCGCTAAATGGTTCAGGACTTGGTGAAGCAAAAGCCTCACTTGACCAAGCAGAAAAAGATATTGAACAAGCAAATGCGAATATTTCAAGCGCAACAAAAGCTGTCGAAACCGCTAAGAAAGCAGATAGCAACCGCGCAGAAGCCATCAAACAAGCTACAAACAATGTGAATGTCAAAAATAACGCCTTGAAACTAGCTAAAGAAATGATGGACGCAGATAAAACAAAAGTTGAGTCCATCCAAGAAAAAGCAGATGCTACAGCGTCTAAAGAAAAAGAAGCGCAAACTGCTTTGGATGCACAGAAAGCTCGCTCTGATGAAGCTGTCATTCATATGGGAAATCCAGTTCACCATTTGACAGATGAAGAAAAAGCTTACTATGGTCTTGATAAGAACGATGTTACATTTAAAGATGCTAAGAGTTATTATATTCGCAATAGCTGGAGACATGACGATAAAGCTAAAAAGTTAATGTTCAGACTAGGAGTTGAAATGTATAAAGCTCTTACAGTTGATTTTAATCAAAACGATGATAATCGTAAAGTGGATATTGACAATTTAACAGATGCCCAAATTGTTGAAATCAGTGATTTTTATGCTAAATTAATCAATGCTTTGCAAGAAAATATGGGATATCCAGAAGAATATCGAGCTTATGTTGCTCAAGATACTCTTGAACATAGCAAGAAAATGGCAAAAGCCTATGAAGCTCGTGGAACTGACCCATCTGTTGCTGGTCACATTACCGAAAATAATGGTGCTGAAAACTTGGCTACTGTCAGTGGTAATGGTGCAACAACAATGCTTGATTTGAAATATACTGTGTTAGATGCTTTTAAAAGATATTCATTCCTTGATGACAAATCAAATTGGGGACACGCTTTTAACAACTTAAGCGGTGGTGGTGTTGCAATGACTGTTGCTAACATTAACGGTAGACGTTGGTTTGTCAACTCATTTGGTAGCGATGGTAAACACAAAATCAACCTAAACCAAGACCTTGCCCAACTTGAAGCAAAACTAGCTGAAGCTCAAAAACAAAACAACCAAGCTCAAACTGCTCTTGCAAACGCTAAAGCAGAATTGGCAATAGCTTCAAGCAAATATGCTTCTGCACTTGAAGCTAAAACAGAAGCTGAAAAAGAATTGGCAAGCAAAACAGCTAGTCCACTTCAAACAGAAGTTGCTGAAAAGCACTTGCAATTGGCAAACCTTGCTTTGAAAAATGCACAAGAACGTAAAGCAACTGCTGAAACAGCTGTTGAAAACTTCTCAAGAAGCCAAGCAGAAAAAGAAACTGCTCTTGAAACAGCTAAAGCTGAACTAGCTACAGCCAAAACTGCTCAAAAAGATGCTGAAACTGCTCTTACAAATGCGCAAGCAAAATTGCAAGCAGAAGAAAACAAGTTGACTGCTCTTCAAGCTGAACAAGCAAAACTCCATGAAGAAAAAGACAAATTGGTGTCAGATGCGAAAGCAATTGCAACTGAATTGAGTGCTTATCTAAATGCAGACAAAAATCTTGCAGATGCGCAAGCAAAAGTAGCTGATTTAGAAGCAAAACTAACTCAAGAAAAATCTGCTGCAAAATTGGCACAAGACAAATTGGATGCAGTTACAGCTAAATTGAAAGCTGAACAAGCTAAACTAGCTGAAATCCAAGAAGAGTTTGATAAGTTGGTTAAGGCTGAAAGCAAGGATGACTACAATTTATCAGATTGGTATCTGGAGTATCTTGCAGGGAAACAAGCGAAGAAGAAAACAGATACAGAACTCAAGAAAGTAGAAGACTCACAAGCTGGTAACTGGATTGAATCATCTGGTCGTTGGTGGTACAAACATGCTGATGGTTCATATACAACCAACGGTTGGGAACAAATAAAGGATAAATGGTACTACTTTGATCACGCAGGTTGGATGAAAACTGGCTGGGTCAAAACTGGTAGCTCATGGTATTACTTGAACAACTCAGGTTCAATGGCTACAGGATGGGTAAAAGATAATGGTACATGGTATTACCTTAACAAGTCAGGTTTAATGGCTACAGGATGGGTAAAAGATAACGGTACATGGTATTACTTGAACAAGTCAGGATCAATAGCTACAGGTTGGATAAAAGATAACGGTACATGGTATTACTTGAATAACTCAGGCTCAATGGCTACAGGATGGGTAAAAGATAATGGTTCATGGTACTATCTTGACAAGTCAGGTGCTATGACAACAGGATGGCTTACAGTTTCTGGTAAATGGTACTACGCCTATAGTTCAGGAGCTTTAGCAGTAAATACCACTACACCAGATGGCTATAAGGTTAATGCTAACGGTGAGTGGGTAGGATAAGGATTAGAAAAGGAATTTGAAATCATGAAAAATAAAAAAATATTAGTTAGTTCTTTATTAGCAGGTTCGTTGTTATCAGTGGGTCTTATGACTTCTAAACCAATGGAGGTTCACGCCTTAACAGATATGAGTGTCAAGGATACTCAAAATCCCTTGAAAATCACCTTGATAGCCACTACTGGGAATCCGTTTTATTCAGGAAGTGTGCTGGTAGATATTCAAAGAAATTCTTCTAATGATAATCCATCTTTGTATTACGATTTAGTTAATGAAGATACAGGGGCTATTGTATCTAGTTATAACTTTAATAGTTTTGGGAATCAAACTAGAAGTCAAGACCATGTTTGGTTACTATATGCTGAAGATGGAAGATATCATATTGATGTTTATAGTGAAAAAGACTTTGGGAAAAGATATTTTGGTCGGTCAGAAGTCTTTAAAGTATCAAATCACGGATATGTACCTATAACAAATTCAGAAACACCAACAGCTACTGAAACTCCAAAACAATCTACTAACTCTAACTCAGGTCAGACTGGCTGGTCAGGTTCTTCTTACTACCAAGCTGGTGTGAAAGTAGTGAATCAATGGATTTTTGATGTTCAGTACAATTCATACTTCTATCTAAATGCTTCAGGTAACTTTGTTCAAAATGCTTGGTCAGGCAATTATTACCTCAAAGCAGGTGGCTATATGGCTAAGAGCGAGTGGATTTATGACAATAACTATCAATCATACTATTACTTGACAGCAGAGGGTAGCTATGCGCGTAATACTTGGTCTGGAAGTTATTACCTCAAATCAGATGGTAAAATGGCTAAGAGTGAGTGGATCTATGATAGTAGCTACCAATCTTACTATTACCTAACATCAGAAGGAAGTTACGCCCGTAATACATGGGTAGGTGACTACTATCTCAAGTCAAATGGTAAGATGGCGGTTAACGAACGTACCCCAGATGGCTACACAGTAGATGGCTCAGGTAAGTGGGTGAAATAAGAAAATAAATCTATACTGTAGATAAAACTTATTTTAAACAGGGAGAAAAGAGAAAATAATGGAAAAACATGAAAACCAAACGAACGAAGAAGTGACCGTAGAAAAAGTCGAAGAGACTACGGAAAGAATGGAAGAATCAATTAATGAAGTAGTGACAGAGAAGCCTGATAGAGTAGAAGCAATCAAAAAAGAGGCAGCAAGTTTTGTAGATAAAGCTGGAAAACAAATCGAAAATCTAGATATGGATGGTTCGATTGAAAAAATTAAAAAATTATTTGAAACAAAACCTCTACAATCTATCGGAATAAGCCTAGCTATCTTTCTTGTTGTGTTCTTTGGAGTTCGCAAATTAACTAGTGATCCATTAGATGGAACTTATGAAATTTTAACAAGACGTGATCATTTAGTCATGGTGATTAAAGGAAATTCTGGGACCGTCATTTCTGAAGATTCAGACGGAGACAAAGAAAAAAGACTAGTGAAAATTGATAAAAAAAAGAAAGAATTGACAATCACAGACGATAAAGGAAGAGATTTAGGAAAAACAAAATATATGTTAAAAGATAAGGAACTTTATCTTCAAGAGCCAGATCAAACCTTTAACCGAGTAAAATAGACTACACATTAAAAGCTTACCTCAGTACCCTAAAAGTTACTGGGGTAAGAAATTGTATATAGGGAGAATATGAATGAAATTTAAAAAATTAATAACTATAGCTAGTTTAGTAGGATTGATTACTTTCTTATTGCCAGTTGTTTCATCGGGTAATCAGTTTATACCTCCATTAAGTGAACATGTTTCAGAATATTTAGATGCACCATTATGGTATTTATTTTTGATTTGGTATGGTGCATTTGTGATTACTTTTTTATTGTCTTTAGTAATTGGAAAAGGAAGGGTGCTTCAAATTATTACATCTATTATAGTTATTCTAGTAAGTTTATTTGGAATTTTTGTTCATTTTTCAATAACAAAAGAATTGGTTGGAAGATCGGATTTAGGTTTTGGAGCGATTCTATATTATGTCTGTGTTTTGATAAATATTTTTGCAGCAATAATGGTCATAAAAGGTGATAAGACTACTAGTAAACAGATTCATTAAATAACTTTCTTTCAGTAGTAGTTGGGATGAATGTGATAGTAATGGCAGGTTTTTAGTAAAATAGAAAAAAGATGGAGAATGAAGTGGAAGAAAAATCAGTATTATTAGAAAATTTATAATCTACATAGAGGTATAGATTATATTTATCAAAAGCAAAACTATAAGATGAAGTTAGAAAATGATAGAAGGAAAGCTAAGCAAATACAAGCTCAATTACAAAATTTATTAGAAAGTAATTCATCTAACAAAATAGAGAAAATGATGAGGCAATCATTTTATGTAGTTCTGTTTGGTGCTTTGGGAAATCTAGCTAAATTTCTACTAATGTTTTGGTTTGGTGACGGTAATCTTCTTGAACTTGTTATGTATTTGGCAGCAACAGCAATTTTAATTTTTTATCTTCAAAAAAAGATACGTCGAAAAACAGAAAAATGGTTAAATATATGGACAGGGATTATTTTAGTCATGTTATTAGCTGCACCTCTTAGGATAATATTTTTTGCAATAATAGGGTTAATAAGTTTTAACTTATTTGAAGGTATATTTTTTTCAATTATAGCCTTAGGAATGCTTTATTTAACTTCTATTTTAGGTAAAATTTGGTATCCTAAATGGGTTGATTTCATTAATACGCTAATTGATGATGATAATAAACAACTCATTAAAAATTCAGGCATGAGACAGTCTGATTATGATAGACAGATTAGACATGAACAAGAAATTAAGCAAGAGCAACAGCAGTGTGAAATAGAGATGCAAGAAGCTGCAGGAGCTCTAGTGGCTTTTGGTAGTGGATGGTATCCCAAAGATTACTATTTCATAGAAGCTATAGAATTTTTTATCGGAGCTTTAGAAAATTTCAAAGCTGATAATATGAAGGAACTTGTAAATTTATATGATGAAACAAAATATAAAGAATTACAGTTGAACTATCAGAAAGAAATGCTACAGTTACAAAGGGAACAATATATTGATACTAAGAAAATGCTTCAAGCATTAAGATATAACAATTATGTTCAAACTTTGCAATTACAGCAGTTAGATGGAATCCGTAGAAATACAGAAGAAGCAGTTGATTACTTGAGAAATTTACATGTTCAAGAAAATCATTACCATACGCATAATCATTACCATCAAAATAATATTTATTGATTTATATAAGTGAAATTAAAATTAGAAATAATATGAAGAAAATTATAAACATGATGACCTGTCTGGGTTTACTTTGTGGTTTGTTTTCACTAGTGAATTCAGCCCAAGCTGACAGTACTGACTACAACCAACTATTGCCACAAATTACTGAGAAGTGGGAGAGTAAACATCTATTTGAGAATAATGCTAATAGACTTGGTTACGCTTTGAAGGATATTGACAAAAATGGGACGGATGAATTATTAATTGGTCTTACTAATGGTGAAAAATGGGAACTGTTTGAAGTATATTATATGAATGGTAATACCCCAACTCCCTTATTTGATAGATTTTGGGATATAAGTCTCAGGATGGGGACAGTTATTGAAACATACACAGATGGTAGTATTATAGTGTTCGAAAGTTCTCCAGGGATTATGTCATATAGATTGTTCCAACTTTCTAAAGAAAATAAGGAGCCAACGTTAATTAAAAAAGGTGAATTTAGAGCAGGAGAAGGTGATCTGGATGACTTAAACCTTGACTCTAAAATAAAAATAGACACCTCAACGATTGGATATACTTCTCTAAATCTCCCGATTATTGGTGAAAATATGGATCCTAATCCTCCCATGCCAAAGTCCCTTGTCGATGCTAAAATTGGAGATGAAATTCCTCTCCCATCCGAATTAGTAGGTACTTGGATTAATAAAGAACCTAATAAAGGTACCAAACCTGGTAGAGCTTCATCACTCATTTTAGGAGAGGATGGAAGCTACAGTGGAACCTTTAAAGATGGAGATATTAGAGGAAAAATATCTCGACTTAAAAAAGTGAGTGAGAACGGATTTATTGTCTTAAAAGAGAACAATGACGGAGAAGCTTTCTTTTTTAGTGTAGGTTTAGGAGCAGTTTTGCTTCCTGGTGAGCGAATTGATTTTGGGATGGTATTGGAAGGACGGAATTTATATAATGCGTCATGGTTAGTTAAAGAAGGCGAGGAAGACTATTCTAAGCCCACCATGCTCGCAACTTTTGTAAATCCCAATTATGGTCCTAAGAAAATAGAGAAAAAATCAGAGCAAGAAGTAGCGAAACAAGGCGATACAGTGGCAGAATCAACTCAAGACAGTGGTGAGGAGACAAAGCCAGAACCAAAACTATTTGGAAACGTTCCAGTGTTTGGCATTGTTGCAGGAGCTGGACTTGTCCTTGTTGTAATCCTTTCTAAATTTTGGTTTAAAAAATAAGATTTTATAAAATCATCTTGATTGACAATTAGAGAAAAAACCTCAAGAACTAGGGTTGAAAACTAGTTCTTGAGGTTTTTAGGTTATTCGATTTAGAGTGATTCTTAACTATCAAACTGGACTTCTTCTAGGAGATAGTCGATAAAGCGTTCGCCCATCTTGGATAGGCTGGTTTTTTCATGCTGGATATAGACTAGCTCAATGGGGTCATCAATGTCTAGTGGGATGGAAACGATATTGTCTCCATTGAGATTGCTGTTCAAAATCCCTGTCGCAATGGTATAACCATCTAAACCAATCAAGAGATTAAAGAGGGTGGCACGGTCACTGACCACGATAGATTTCTTGTGGTGCTCTTGGGAAAGGATTTCCTCTGAAAAGTAGAAGGAGTTGTGTGTCCCTTGGTCATAGCTGAGGTAAGGGAAGTTTTCCAAATCAGACAGTTTCACCTTGTCTTTCTTTGCCAGAGGGTTGGTCTTGCTGACAAAGATATGGGGCTGGGCTGTAAAGAGATGGTGAGCCAGCAGATGGTTGTCATCCAGCATTTTCGTTAAAACATCACGGTTGTAGCTATTTAGGAAGAGGACACCGACCTCACTACGGAAGTTCTTGACGTCGTCGATAATTTCCCAAGTACGAGTTTCACGAAGGAAGAGCTCGTATTTCTCCATATCGCTTTTCTTGAGCAAAGAGACAAAGGCATTGACCACAAAGGCATAGTGCTGAGACGAAACGCTAAAGAGTTCGCGGTGGGCGACAGGATTTTTATAGCGTTCCTCCAGAAGTTGGGTTTGCTCGACAACTTGACGGGCATAAGAGAGGAACTCCATCCCATCACGGGTCAAGGTGATGCCCTTAGGATTGCGGATAAAGATCTCAATGCCCATTTCATTTTCCAAATCTCTCACAGCGTTGGAAAGACTGGGCTGGGTGATAAAGAGTTGCTTGGCTGCCTCATTCATAGAGCCAGTTTCGACGATTTTGATAATATAATGTAGCTGTTGAATTCTCATGTTTTTATTGTACCACACTTGCGTCAGAATCGCCAAAGAAGATAGGAAAATCAGGGGCATTGTGTGAGTCTCTTCTTGAAAAAAACACAAAATTTTGCTAGAATGAGTCTTATGAAAACATTCTATGATGTGCAACAATTCCTCAAACAATTTGGTATTATTGTTTACATGGGAAAACGCTTATATGATATTGAACTGATGAAGTTGGAACTCTCTCGGATTTATGACGCAGGGTTGATGGACAAATTAGACTATCTAGAAGCAGAAGCGGTTCTTCGCAGAGAGCACAAGGTAGAATTGGATTATATTGAGAAAAATGGAGAAAAGAACTAATGGTTACTTGGATTTTGTGGGCACTTATACTAGCAATGTTGGCGTGGATGGGTTTTAACTATCTTCGTATTCGCCGTGCGGCTAAAATCGTAGACAATGAGGAGTTTGAATCCTTGATTCGTACGGGTCAATTGATTGATTTGCGCGACCCAGCAGAATTCCACAGAAAACATATCCTTGGTGCACGCAATATTCCTTCAAGTCAGTTGAAAACTAGTCTTGCAGCCCTTCGTAAGGATAAACCTGTCCTTCTTTATGAAAACCAACGTGCGCAACGTGTCACAAATGCGGCCCTTTACTTGAAAAAACAAGGTTTTTCTGAGATTTATATCCTTTCTTATGGATTGGATTCTTGGAAAGGGAAAGTGAAAGTTGAGAAATAAGAAAACGAGCTTGGATGTTTCGAGTCCACTGAAAAAATAGGTCTCTTACTTTTAATGAAATGAAAACCGGGGAATCT
>NZ_JAPVZM010000024.1:0-4135 GCF_041432335.1 Streptococcus sp. 20925_1_24
GCTACTGGGTTAACTTTCGCAATGTCACCTGTACCAGTTCCTTTAGCTGTGTCTACTGCTGCATCTGTTGTTGCTGCATCTACTGCTGCTTTAGCTTTATCAGCGGCTGCTTTAGCGGCATCTTTAGCGGCTTTCTTCTCGGCATCAGTTAAATCTGGACGAGCGTCAATTGCTGCTTCTTTAGCTTTAAGTGCATCGTCAATGGCTTTCTTAGCTGCTGGTTTCTTAACTGCTACTGGATTAACTGCAGTAACTTCATCTACACCTGTTGTCTTAGCCGCATCTACTGCATCTTGAGCTGTTTTAGCTGCTGTTGGTGTAGTTGCTGCATCAGGTTGCTCATTGATTTTTGCTAATTGTGCATCAGCTTTATCTTTTGCTTCATTCTTAGCTGCTGTTTTTTCTTCATCAGTTAAGTCTGGACGAGCATCGATTTCTTTATTTTTAGCTGTTAACGCATCATTAATTGCTTTCTTAGCTTCTGCTTTTGCTACTGGAGTTACATTTGCAACTGCTGTAGTTCCATCTGCTTTAGCTTTATCAACTGCTGCATTTGTAGTTGCATTATCAACTGCAGCTTTTGCTACATCTGCTTGCGCTTTTGCTACTTCTTTCGCTTTAGTTTTCTCTTCTGGAGTTAAATCTGTGCGATCATCGATTTCTTTGTTTTTAGCTGTCAATGCATCGTCAATTGCTTGTTTAGCTTCATCTTTTTTAGCTACTACTGGGTTATCTTTTGCGATTGCACCAGTTCCTGCTGCTTGAGCTTTATCAAGAGCATCTTTTGTTGTAACTTCAGGTTTTGCGATTTCATCAAGAGCTTTTTTCTTATCAGCATTTACTTTGTCAATTGCAGCTTGTTTTTCTTCATCAGTAGCATTTGGAGTTTTATTAATAGCATCAATTTGCTTCTCAGCTGCTTTATTAACCTCATCGATAGCTGGTTGTTTGTCTAAAGTTACAAACTCTGATAATGGTCTTGTGTCTTTTGAACCGTCTGTGTATGTTACTACAAGATTTCCTTTAGCATCTTTTGTTACTGAGGCAATCTTAGTCTTAGCATCTTCAGCATCTACAGTTTTACCTTTTTTGTCAGCTAAGTTAGCATCATCATTGTTATTAGAGTACTCAATTTGTAGTTTTTCTTTGATTTTCTCTAATTCTGCTTCTGTTACGTTAGCTGGATCTGTTACAGCAACTTTTTCTGTTGGAGCTGCAATGTCATATTTAGATGTTTGGTTTTTAACAACGAATTGAACGTATCCTGGTTTTTGTTGACGTGCTGCGTCATCAGTTGTAGCATTGTAGTCTGCACCTGTCATAGATTTAGCATCATCACTATCTTTAGCTTCAATGAAACTTGTCCATTGGTTTGGAGCTTTAAGAGTTGTAACACCTGTCATCTTGATAGTTGCTGTTCTCTTGTCAGCAGATACTGTTCCTTCTCCTTCAGAAACCGCACTATCAGATACCGCTCCTATCTTGAATCCATAGTCCTTAGCATTAGCCCAAGTAACATCCCCTGGTCCACGTAGGTATAAGTTTTTAACTGCTGTATCGTCTTTACCTGTGAATGTTAAGTCAGTATTTTCACCAGTGTAAACATAGATTTGACGTTTGTCTGCATTTGAGTATGGAAGTTCTACTGTTGGCGCTTTATTTATAAAGTCTGATAATGGTCTTGTGTCTTTTGAACCATCTGTATATGTTACTACAAGATTTCCTTTAGCATCTTTTTCTATTGAAGCAATTTTAGAATTTTGATCTGCAACATCAGCATCTTTTGAGATATTCGCATCGTCATTAGACTTATTGTACTCAAGTTTTAATTTTGCTTTGATTGTATCGAACTCTTCATCTGTTACGTTAGCTGGATCTGCTACTGTAACTTTTTCTGTTGGAGCCTTGATATCGTACTTATCTGTTTGAGATTTAACAACGAATTGAACGTATCCTGGTCTTTGTTGACGTACTGCATTATCAGTTGAAGCATCAAAAGTTTGATCTGATGGCATTGAGCTGGCGTCATCATTATCATTAGCCACGATGAAACTTGTCCATTGGTTTGGAGCTTTAAGAGTTGTAACACCTGTCATCTTGATAGTTGCTGTTCTCTTATCAGCAGATACTGTTCCTTCGCCATTTGTAACTACATCGTTATCAATCTTACCTGTTGTAAATCCATAACCTGCAGTATTATCACTTCCAATACCACCTGGTCCACGTAGGTATAAGTTTTTAACTGTTGTTTCATCTTTACCTGTGAATGTTAAGTCAGTATTTTCACCTGTGTAAACATAGATTTGACGTTTGTCAGCATTTGAATATGGAAGTTCTACTGTTGGTGCTGGGTTGGTACGTGCTACATTTGCAACTGGAGTAGTATCTACTGAATCGTCATTATAGGTAACAGTAACTGTTCCATTTGCAACAGCGACTTCTTTCACCACTGTAGATCTATCTGCTAAGACTTCTCCTTTTTTAGAAGCTAGTCGAGCATCTTCTGTCGTTGCTTTATCAGAATATTGAATCTTGATTTTCTCTTTGATGTTGTTAATATCAGTTGGAGTTAAGTTGTTGATATCTGCAACAGAAACTTTATCCCCCTCTGCTACTGGTTGAATATCGTATTTATATGTTTGAGATTTAACAACTAAATTGAAATAACCAGGAGACGATGGAGTCCTACCTCCAGGTAGTTTAGCTCCAGTAGAATCTTCAAGTTCTAGATATCTTGCTCCCAATACTGCTCGTTGATCTTCAGTTTTTGTGTAAGGTTTAAGCCCTTTAAAAGTATCATTTGGTTTACCAGTGATTTTAATTGTTACTGGACCTTGAGTTTCAGTGATTATTTGATGATAACTCCAACCAAAATCATCTCGTTCAACTTCTTCTTCCTCAGGCTTAGTTGAGCTTTGACCTTTCGCATAAGCTATCGCTGCATCACTTTTCTCTTTTAGTGTGAACTGACCACTTCCAGCTTTAACTGTTGCTCTTTTGATTTTTCCGGCTGTTGAGTTAACTGTAATATTGACATCTGCGTTTTCTTCATTATAAAGGTAAATTTCTTTTCCAGTAGAATACTCCATAGAATAAGTAAAATTACCTTGAGTTTCAGTTGTCTCAGCTCTAAACGCATTATCTTTATCCATCGGTTTCCCGTTACGTTCGTCCTTTGAACCGGTATTTTCGATTGAGTTAGATTCTGGGTTTTTCTCAGTGTTTTCTGCTTTTTTACCTACAGTTTCTTTGCCTTCAGTTGTATCTACTGCTGGAGTTTCTTTTTTCTCTACAGGTTTGTTTTTTAATTTAGAGTTAGCTGTAGTGACAAGTTTGCTGTAAGCTGTCTTTAGTTCAGCTTGAGTAGTTGCGTTCGCTAATGTAGCTTTTGCAGATTCTAGTTCAGCTTTTAATACTGCAACACTTTCCTCAGTTTTGTTATCGTAAGAACCGTTAGAAAGTTTTGTCTCAATTTCTGAAATGTAGCTTTCAAGTTGGGTCTTGTCCAAAGCTGGAGTTGCTGGCTGAGCAGCAGCTGTGTCTCCAGGTTGGATTTGATCCGCTTGAACAGATACAGCTCCATTCCCTAAGAACATGAAAAGAGCAGCGACAGCTACACTAGCCGCCCCAAAACTATATTTACGGATCGAGTAACGAGTGACCTTCTCACGGTGCAGACGTTCAACACGACTCATAGATGGTTTGTTTTCCATTATTTTCTCCTTTTGTGAGGTTAATGATTTGATTTCCACATGACACCTGTATGTAGAAATCTACAATCTACATTTTATCTTATTTTCAATATATATGCAAATGATTTGAATTAAAATTTTCCAAAAAAATTTTAAAAAGTTTTTGCGAAATTAGGGAATTTTCAGATAAATTGATTCGGTATGTTTTCCCTTTTTTATAAATAAATAATTCACATATGTTTATGATAAATTTGCTTTTGTTTTAATTCCATTCACAAAGATAGCGCATTCATAAAGGGTTAGTAGAAAAATAAATAAGTTTGAAGGGTGAGACAAATTACTTTTGCACTGCATAAGAAAAAATTATCCGTAAAACATATGAACCAAAAATAAAACATGCTACCTCATTTCGGTAACATGTCATCGTTTTCTACTTACAACAA
>NZ_JAPVZM010000025.1:0-2631 GCF_041432335.1 Streptococcus sp. 20925_1_24
GACCATCTCCCAACCCTAAATACTCCCTAGTGACCGATAGTGAACCAGTACCGTGAGGGAAAGGTGAAAAGCACCCCGGGAGGGGAGTGAAATAGAACCTGAAACCGTGTGCCTACAACAAGTTCGAGCCCGTTAATGGGTGAGAGCGTGCCTTTTGTAGAATGAACCGGCGAGTTACGTTATGATGCGAGGTTAAGTTGAAGAGACGGAGCCGTAGGGAAACCGAGTCTGAACAGGGCGAATTAGTATCATGACGTAGACCCGAAACCATGTGACCTACCCATGAGCAGGTTGAAGGTGCGGTAAGACGCACTGGAGGACCGAACCAGGGCACGTTGAAAAGTGCTTGGATGACTTGTGGGTAGCGGAGAAATTCCAAACGAACTTGGAGATAGCTGGTTCTCTCCGAAATAGCTTTAGGGCTAGCGTCGACATTAAGATTCTTGGAGGTAGAGCACTGTTTGGGTGAGGGGTCCATCCCGGATTACCAATCTCAGATAAACTCCGAATGCCAATGAATTATGGTCGGCAGTCAGACTGCGAGTGCTAAGATCCGTAGTCGAAAGGGAAACAGCCCAGACCACCAGCTAAGGTCCCAAAATAATTGTTAAGTGGAAAAGGATGTGGGGTTGCACAGACAACTAGGATGTTAGCTTAGAAGCAGCTATTCATTCAAAGAGTGCGTAATAGCTCACTAGTCGAGTGACCCTGCGCCGAAAATGTACCGGGGCTAAAACAATTTACCGAAGCTGTGGATACCTTTATAGGTATGGTAGGAGAGCGTTCTATGTGTGAAGAAGGTGTACCGTGAGGAGTGCTGGAACGCATAGAAGTGAGAATGCCGGTATGAGTAGCGAAAGACAGGTGAGAATCCTGTCCACCGTAAGACTAAGGTTTCCAGGGGAAGGCTCGTCCGCCCTGGGTTAGTCGGGACCTAAGGAGAGACCGAAAGGTGTATCCGATGGACAACAGGTTGATATTCCTGTACTAGAGTATGTAGTGATGGAGGGACGCAGTAGGCTAACTAAAGCAGACGATTGGAAGTGTCTGTCTAAGCAGTGAGGTGTGATATGAGTCAAATGCTTATATCTGTAACATTGAGCTGTGATGGGGAGCGAAGTTTAGTAGCGAAGTTAGTGACGTCACACTGCCAAGAAAAGCTTCTAGCGTTTAAACATACTCTACCCGTACCGCAAACCGACACAGGTAGTCGAGGCGAGTAGCCTCAGGTGAGCGAGAGAACTCTCGTTAAGGAACTCGGCAAAATGACCCCGTAACTTCGGGAGAAGGGGTGCTGACTTTAAGTCAGCCGCAGTGAATAGGCCCAAGCAACTGTTTATCAAAAACACAGCTCTCTGCTAAATCGTAAGATGATGTATAGGGGGTGACGCCTGCCCGGTGCTGGAAGGTTAAGAGGAGTGCTTAGCGCAAGCGAAGGTATGAATTGAAGCCCCAGTAAACGGCGGCCGTAACTATAACGGTCCTAAGGTAGCGAAATTCCTTGTCGGGTAAGTTCCGACCCGCACGAAAGGCGTAATGATTTGGGCACTGTCTCAACGAGAGACTCGGTGAAATTTTAGTACCTGTGAAGATGCAGGTTACCCGCGACAGGACGGAAAGACCCCATGGAGCTTTACTGCAGTTTGATATTGAGTGTCTGTACCACATGTACAGGATAGGTAGGAGTCTAAGAGATCGGGACGCCAGTTTCGAAGGAGACGTTGTTGGGATACTACCCTTGTGTTATGGCCACTCTAACCCGGATAGGTGATCCCTATCGGAGACAGTGTCTGACGGGCAGTTTGACTGGGGCGGTCGCCTCCTAAAAGGTAACGGAGGCGCCCAAAGGTTCCCTCAGAATGGTTGGAAATCATTCGCAGAGTGTAAAGGTATAAGGGAGCTTGACTGCGAGAGCTACAACTCGAGCAGGGACGAAAGTCGGGCTTAGTGATCCGGTGGTTCCGTATGGAAGGGCCATCGCTCAACGGATAAAAGCTACCCTGGGGATAACAGGCTTATCTCCCCCAAGAGTTCACATCGACGGGGAGGTTTGGCACCTCGATGTCGGCTCGTCGCATCCTGGGGCTGTAGTCGGTCCCAAGGGTTGGGCTGTTCGCCCATTAAAGCGGCACGCGAGCTGGGTTCAGAACGTCGTGAGACAGTTCGGTCCCTATCCGTCGCGGGCGTAGGAAATTTGAGAGGATCTGCTCCTAGTACGAGAGGACCAGAGTGGACTTACCGCTGGTGTACCAGTTGTCTTGCCAAAGGCATCGCTGGGTAGCTATGTAGGGAAGGGATAAACGCTGAAAGCATCTAAGTGTGAAACCCACCTCAAGATGAGATTTCCCATGATTTTATATCAGTAAGAGCCCTGAGAGATGATCAGGTAGATAGGTTAGAAGTGGAAGTGTGGCGACACATGTAGCGGACTAATACTAATAGCTCGAGGACTTATCCAAAGTAACTGAGAATATGAAAGCGAGAGGTTTTCTTGGTTTGAATAGATATTCAATTTTGAGTAGGTATTACTCAGAGTTAAGTGACGATAGCCTAGGAGATACACCTGTACCCATGCCGAACACAGAAGTTAAGCCCTAGAACGCCGGAAGTAGTTGGGGGTTGCCCCCTGTG
>NZ_JAPVZM010000026.1:0-2133 GCF_041432335.1 Streptococcus sp. 20925_1_24
AGCTAAAGCAGCCGCTGATAAAGCTAAAGAAGCAGTCGATGCAGCACCAACAGATGCAGCAGTAGACGCAGCTAAAGGAACTGGTACAGGTGACATTGCGAAAGTTAACCCAGTAGCCAAAGAAGCAGCTAAGAAGGCAGTAGCAGATGAATTAGCAGAAAAAGAAAAAGCAATCGACGCTCGTCCAGACTTAACTGACGAAGAAAAAGATGCTGCTAAGAAAGATGCGCAAGCAAAAGCTAAAGAAGCAACAGATGCAATCGATGCTCAACCATCTATCGCAGAAACACCAGAAAAAGCAGCAGAAGCTCAAAAAGCAGTCGATGGTGCAAAAGATAAAGGTGTAGCAGATGTTAAAGCTGTAAATCCAGAAGCAGTTAAGAAACCAGCAGCTAAGAAAGCCATTGGCGATGCACTTAAAGCTAAAGAAGCAGCAATTGACGCTCGTCCAGATTTAACTGATGCCGAGAAGAAAGCCGCTAAAGATGCAGCTAAAGATGCCGCTGATAAAGCTAAAGAAGCAGTCGATGCAGCACCAACAGATGCAGCAGTAGACGCAGCTAAAGAAACTGGTACAGGTGACATTGCGAAAGTTAACCCAGTAGCCAAAGAAGCAGCTAAGAAGGCAGTAGCAGATGAATTAGCTAAGAAAGAAGCAGCCATCGATGCTCGTCCAGACTTAACTGACGAAGAAAAAGCAGCAGCTAAGGAAGAAGCTCAAGCGAAAGCTAAAGAAGCAACAGATGCAATTGATGCTCAACCAGCTAATGCAGAAACACCAGAAAAAGCAGCAGAAGCACAAACAGCAGTAGATGGTGCTAAGAAATCAGGTGTAGATGAAGTTGCAGCTGTAAATCCAGAAGCTAAAGCTAAACCAGCAGCTAAGAAAGCAATCGAAGATAAATTAGCAAAACAATTGGAAGATATTGCTAATACTCCAGATGCTACTGATGAAGAGAAGAAAGTTGCAGCAGATGCAGCTAAAGCTCAAGCAGAAGAAGCTAAGGAAGAAATCGATAAAGCTGGAACAGATGCAGAAGTTAAGCAACTTCAAGAAGCAGCTGAAGGTGAAATTGAAAAATCTGTACCAGTTGTAGAAGATAAACCAAATGCTCGTAAAGCAATTGATGAAGAAGCAACAGCTAAGAAAGCAGAAATCGATGCGCGTAACGATCTAACTCCTGAAGCTAAAGCTAAATTAAAAGCTAAAGTAGATAAAGCTGCGGAAAAATCTAAAGCAGCAATTGATGCAGTAAGTAGTGTAGACGATGTTAATACAATAGAAGAAGCTGATAAGTCGGCTATTAAAGCAATTGGAGAAGTAAACAGACCAATTGATAAAGTATTAGTAAAAGATCCAAGTGCATTAACAGATGAAGAAAAAGCTAAAATCTTAGAAGAAGTTAAGAAAGTTAACCCAACAGCTAAAGAAGTTAAATATGATGAAAATGGAAACATCGAAGTAACAACAGAAGCTGGCGATAAAGGAATTATCAATCCGACAAAATTAGTGAAAACTGAGGACCAATTAGATAACGGTAAAGGTGGAAATGACATTAACAAACCACTTGATAAAGTTATCGTAAAAGATCCATCGAACTTAACTGACGAAGAGAAAGCTAAGATTGTTGCTAAAGTTGAAGAGGTAAATCCAGATGCTATCGTAACAATCAATGAAGATGGAACTGTTTCTGTTTCTACTCCAGATGGTAAAACTGCAGCAATTCCAGCATCAGAATTAGTAAGAACTAAAGAAGATACTTCTAACCCAGATGCAGGAAATAGTAAAATTGTTAAACCAGCAGACAAAGTAGCCGGTGAAGCAAATGATCCGGATGATCAAGCTAAAGTAGAAGAAAAATTAAGAGAATTAAACCCAGAAACTAAATCTGTTAAATTTGATGAAGATGGTAATGCGACAGTTACACTGAAAGATGGAACTACTGCGACAATCCCATCAGAAGATTTATTCAAATCAGAAGTAGATGCAACTAAACCAAATGCAGGCAACGACATCGTTAAACCAGCAGATAAGACTGTAGTAGCAAATCCAGAAAAACTTACAGACGCTGAGAAGAAAGCGATCGAAGATAAAGTTAAAGCTGTAAATCCAGATGCAACAGTAGTTGTAGA
>NZ_JAPVZM010000027.1:0-1169 GCF_041432335.1 Streptococcus sp. 20925_1_24
GAACGTAAAGTTACAATCCCAGTTAAAGTTAAGAATGGTGATGAAGAAGTTACTGTGGATGTTCCAGTTACAATTCAACGTGATACAGATGGCGACGGTATCCCAGATGTGACCGATCCAGATGATGATAACGATGGTATTCCAGACAAGGATGAAGAGAAAAATGGAACAGATCCTAAGACACCAACAACTCAAACTCCTACAATCGATATCACACGCAAACCAAATGGTGATGCAGTAATAACACCGAAGAAACCAGATGGCTCAACCTACCCACCAGGAACAGTAGTAGAAATTCCAGGTAAGGATGGTAATCCAATTGTCGTTACAATCGGTGAAGATGGTTCAGGAATAGTTCCAAATGACAAGTTACCTAAAGGTGATTTACCAGGAAAAGGTACAGTAACAGAACCGAATAAAGAACCATCACAACCAGTGCCAGTAACAACACCAGCTCGTAAGAACCCGACAATCAAAATTGAACAAGATCCTAAGACGGGTGATGTTACAGTGACACCGAAGAAACCAGATGGTTCAATCTACCCACCAGGAACAGTAGTAGAAATTCCAGGTAAAGACGGGAACCCAATCACAGTAACAATCGGTGAAGATGGTAAAGGTAAAGTACCAAACAGTGATCTGCCAGAAGGAGATATTCCGGGAACAGGTAAGATTATTGAAAAAGGGAAAACACCTGAAGAAGTTCAAGTGAAGACACCTAAAAAATTAGATCCAAATGAACCACAAACAGAGCAACCAGTCTCAATTGATATTACTAGAAAACCAAATGGAGATGCTATTGTAACACCGAAGAAACCTGGAGTGGGAGGAACATATCCACCAGGAACGAAGGTAGTTATTCCGGGTGATAATGATACTCCAATCGAGGTTATCATCGGAGAAGACGGTTCAGGAATAGTACCGAATGATGGTCTTCCAAAAGGAAAAATCGAAGGAGAAGGTACAGTAACAGAACCGAATAAGAGACCATCACAACCAGTACCAGCAACAACTCCAGCACGTAAGACTCCAACCGTAGACTTGGAACAAGATCCTAAGACTGGTGATGTTACAGTGACACCGAAGAAACCAGATGGCTCAATCTACCCACCAGGAACAGTAGTAGAAATTCCAGGTAAAGACGGAAACCCAATCACAGTAACAATCGG
>NZ_JAPVZM010000028.1:0-750 GCF_041432335.1 Streptococcus sp. 20925_1_24
GAAGGATTCAGTTTTGAAACCAAATGAATCTTTTCTTTGCGAGCTAGTTGAATGTTGTCCTTTCCTGAATAAGCCGCATCACCAATAATAGTCTCGATGTCCAGACTATTTTCCTTTGTTTTGGCATATAATTCAGGTAAATATTTCCCATCGCTTTGTTCGCCAGAAGTGACCACACAAGCAGTAATAATCCGTTCATCCGTCATAGCGATATGACTTTTATATCCATAGAAAGAGCTGTCGGCTGTCTTATGTCCAAGCCTAGCCTCCTCCTTAACAGAAGCTTCCAAGTGTTCTAAGTCGTCCTCGACAGCCTCTTTTAGGTAATTGAACTTTTGAGACACAGCCGGTAGGGCTAAGAGTTCCTCGTGTTTTTCAACCACAGCCATTAACTCCTCTGTATAGGTCAACTCTACTTCGAGGTTATCTTCCTGAGGTTTCTTTGGAAATTCTATTTTGATATCTTCTGAATGTTGATAAATTGTTTTACGTAAAGCTTTTGAACGCTCTCTAAGGATTTCTTGGGGTTTCTTATGATTATAATGAGATTTGGTGTGAGTGGCATCCACAATGAGGATTTTACTCTTAATCAAGTTATGTTCGAGTGCAATTTGAACAGACTTCTGAATCAATACATCAAGCAGTTTGTTATCTTTAATTCTTAGCTTTCTAAATTTTGTCAGAGAAGATGGCTCGATAACAGAATCCTCAGGAGCCAGACCAAGAAAAAATTTAAAGGCCATATCTGAC
>NZ_JAPVZM010000029.1:0-614 GCF_041432335.1 Streptococcus sp. 20925_1_24
TGTTCAATACCTTCTGCGCGACCACGTTCTAAGCCTTTTTCTTCAGCTTGTTCCAAGGCATAGTCATGCGCTAATAAGGCTTGTTCTTCTCGCATACGTAGTTGGCTAAAAATCTTCCTGTCCTCCTCGGACCAGCTCTTGTAGTCTAGCAGTTGGTCTGCTTGGCTGATGGCTCGCTCGGGTTGCTGGGTAAAGGGTTTGTTCCCGAAAAACTCCAACCACGGCTTGCGAATCCTATCTTTGCTGGTTTCTCTGTATTTTTAGGTCTTATTTATGATGGTCTTTCAATAGCTCCTCAAACTCAGCCACGGTCATGCCTAATTGATGGCTGGCAACTTCAGAAGTCAGGAGACCTTGACGTACTAGATTTACTAGCATAGACAAACTTCCTTCAACTTTTCCTCGTTCAAGTCCACGCTCTAAACCTTGTTCAATACCTTCTGCACGACCACGTTCAAGTCCACGCTCTAAACCTTGTTCAATACCTTCTGCACGACCACGTTCAAGACCACGTTCTAAGCCTTTTTCTTCAGCTTGTTCCAAGGCATAGTCATGCGCTAATAAGGCTTGTTCTTCGCGCATACGTAGTTGACTAAACATTTTCCTGTCCTCCT
>NZ_JAPVZM010000030.1:0-608 GCF_041432335.1 Streptococcus sp. 20925_1_24
GTCGATAGTAAGACACAGTATGTGCCGGTTGATAAATCTAATAAACAACCAGATGTATCTAAGAGTATTGATCCTGAACAATATCCAGATGGAGTAACATTCAAATATAAAACTCCAGTAGATACAACAACACCAGGCGAAAAAGATGTTATTGTAGAAGCAAAAGATGAGGAAGATAAACTTGTAGAAGTTCCTGCTAAGGTGAAAGTAGTGGAAGGCAAGGAACAATTAATTCCTGTAAATCCAACTGAAAAACCACAAGCAAGAGACAGTATTACTCCAAGTGATTATCCAGAAGGTTCAACATTTGAGTACAAAGTTCCAGATGGACAGACTGAACCGTTCGATGCAACAACTGTTGGTGATAAACTAGTAACAGTTGTAGTAAAAGATAAAAATGGAAATGTATTGGTAGAAGTTCCAGCAACGATTAAAGTAGTGGAAGCTAAACCAAAACCAATTGAAACACCAGTGACAAATACACCTTTAACAAAGGATGATATTGCTAAATATGTCAAAGTCCCAGAAGGTGGAAAAGTTACGAATGTAGAAAACGTTCCAGACTTAACAACCCCAGGTAAGAAAAATCCTGTTAAAGTAACTGTTAC
>NZ_JAPVZM010000031.1:0-584 GCF_041432335.1 Streptococcus sp. 20925_1_24
TGAATGAGTTTCCAGTAGCGTTTGATGGCCTTGTATTCATGGGATTTTCGCTCAAATTGATTCATGATTTGGACACGGACACGACTCATAGCACGGCTTAGATGTTGGACAATGTGAAAGCGGTCAAGAACGATTTTAGCGTTAGGAAAAAGTTTACTGGCAATATCGTAGTAAGGGCTAAACATATCCATCGTAATGATTTTCACCTGACAACGAACAGCTCGCTCGTAGCGCAGAAAGTGATTTCGGATGATAGCCTGTGTTCTGCCTTCAAGAACAGTGATAATGTTGAGCTTGTCAAAATCTTGTGCAATAAAGCTCATCTTTCCCTTTGTAAAAGCGTACTCGTCCCAGGACATAATCTCAGGGAGGTAAGAAAAATCAGACTTAAAACGGAAGTCATTGAGCTTACGAATGACAGTTGAAGTTGAAATAGCCAGCTGATGAGCAATATCGGTCATAGAAGTCTTTTCAATCAGCTTTTGCGCAATCTTTTGGTTGATGATACGAGGAATTTGATGATTCTTCTTGACGAGTGAGGTCTCGGCGACCATCACCTTCGAGCAATGATAGCACTTGAAACG